>JAYRMB010000035.1:0-5245 GCA_041904995.1 Azonexus sp. | reverse complement strand
GCAGGTCCTTGTCGCACTCGCAACCGGCCTTGTCGGCAGCGGCAGCGGCCGGGGTCCAGTAGCCATCACGCCAGCACAGGCCGAAGCCGCTCTTGGCGACGACGTCGCGCTGGTCGATCAGATAGACACGTTCCTGGGCGGTGGCAGCGAAGCCGACGCCAGCCAGCAGAGCGATAACCAGAGACTTCTTGGCGATGTTTTTGATCATTGTTTTCCCTCGTTGAAGAAAATTTGAGAAACCTTAACTCCGCAACCTGCATGGCAATTAATGCGCCGGGCGGACTTCCAACTTATTTTGCCATAGTGCCACAGCCCTTTCCAAGCCGTTCTGGTCTTTGAAGGAGAGCTTTTTGTGGTCTACGCAACACTTTCCATTGACCCAGACGTGGGTAACCGCCTCCCGGCCAGCGACATGGACGAGATGCGAGACCGGGTCGTAGCAGGGGCTGCATTCCAGTGTGTCGAGCTGAACGGCGCAGAGGTCGGCGGCTTTGCCGGCGACGATCGAGCCGATCTGTTCGCCCAGACCCAATGCCTGGGCACCGCCCAGCGTGGCCAGGCGAAGGGCTTCGTGGGCCGGCATGGCGCTGGCGTCGCCTGAGGTGCCTTTGGCCAACAAGGCAGCGAGGCGCATTTCGCTGAACATGTCGAGGCGATTGTTGCTGGCAGCGCCGTCGGTGCCGAAGCCGAGGTTGATACCCATCTGTCGCATCTTTGCCACAGGCGCGATGCCACTGGCCAGCTTGAGGTTGGACGTCGGGCAATGCGCGATATGGCTGCCCGTTTCGGCCAGTAGTTCGAGTTCGGCGTCGGAGAAGTGCACGCCATGTACGCCGATAAAGTCCGGGCCGAGCAAGCCGAGGCGATGCAGGCGGGTGAGTGGGCTCATTTTGTGTTGACGCAGGCTTTCCTCGACTTCGTGCCTCGTCTCGTGGATATGGCAGTGGATCGGCAGGCGAAGCTGCTCGGACAGGGTCAGGATGCGTTCAAAGGTGGCGTTTGCCACCGTGTAGGGGGCGTGCGGGGCCAGGCAGAAATCGATCAGCGGATGATCGAGATAGGCTTCGCGGACGCGCAGGCCTTTGTTCAGGTAGTCGTCGGCATCGCTGGCATAGGAGGTCGGGAATTCGAGCGTGGTGATGCCAAGGACGGCGCGCATGCCGAGTTCGATCGCGGCGTTGGCAGCGGCATCCGGGAAAAAATACATGTCGTTGAAACAGGTGGTGCCGCCGAGCAGCATCTCGGCACAGGCCAGGCGGGTGCCGTCGAGCACGAACTGGGGCAAGACGTGAGCAGCTTCGGCCGGCCAGATGTGCTCCTGCAGCCAGGTCATCAGCGGCAGGTCGTCGGCCAGACCGCGCATCAGCGACATTGCGGCGTGGGTGTGCAGGTTGACCAAGCCTGGAATCAGGATGTGTTGTTCGAGCGAGACGCGCCGGCCGACTTTGTAGCGAGTGCGGGCCCGGCTGATCGGCAGCAGGTCCACGATTTTCCCTTGATGCACGGCAACGGCATGATTTTTCAGGAGTACGGCTGGTTCGACCGGGGCAACCCAGCGGGCTTCGATCAGCAGGTCGATGGATTCGGGTGTCGTTGTCATGGAAATCGGCGTCTTGGCTGAGGGAAGGGCGTGGTAAAATAACAAATTACGCTCGTTTCAACCATAAAACGCCGCTCAAAGCGGTTAGCAGAAGAGACATGGATCAATTCGCCAAAGAAACTTTGCCGATCAGCCTCGAAGACGAGATGCGGCGCTCCTATCTCGATTACGCCATGAGCGTGATCGTCGGCCGGGCGCTGCCTGACGCGCGCGACGGCCTGAAGCCCGTGCATCGCCGCGTGTTGTACGCCATGCACGAGACGAACAATGTGTGGAACCGTCCGTTCGTCAAATGCGCCCGCGTCGTCGGTGAGGTCATGGGTAAGTACCACCCGCACGGCGACTCGGCGATCTATGACACATTGGTCCGCATGGCGCAGGATTTTTCGCTGCGCTACACGCTGGTCGACGGCCAGGGTAACTTCGGCTCGATCGACGGCGACAACGCGGCGGCCATGCGTTACACCGAGTGTCGTCTGGAACGCATCTCTTCCGACCTGACGGCCGACATCGACAAGGAAACCGTCGATTTCGAACCGAACTACGACGGCAAGGAACTTGAGCCTTCGGTTCTGCCGACGCGCATTCCCAATCTGCTGATCAACGGCTCGGCCGGTATCGCGGTGGGTATGGCGACCAATATCCCGCCGCATAACCTGCGTGAAGTGGTCAACGGCTGTCTGGCGTTGCTGGAAAACCCGGCGATGTCCATCGACGACCTGATCGAGCTGATCCCGGCCCCGGATTTTCCGACCGCCGGCCTGATCTATGGCGTCATGGGCGTCCGCGAAGGCTACAAGACCGGTCGCGGCCGAGTCGTCATGCGTGCTCGCACGCACTTCGAGGATATCGGCAAGGGTGATCGTCAGGCGCTGATCGTCGACGAAATTCCCTACCAGGTGAACAAGAAGTCGCTGATCGAAAAGATTGCCGAACTGGTCAACGAAAAGCGGATCGAGGGCATCTCCGATATCCGCGACGAGTCCGACAAGTCGGGCATGCGCATCGTCATCGAGCTGAAGCGTGGCGAGGTCGGCGAAGTTATCCTGAACAACCTGTACAAGCAGACGCAGTTGCAGGACACCTTCGGCATGAACATGGTGGCGCTGGTCGACGGCCAGCCGCGCCTGCTGAACCTGAAACAGGCGCTGGAATGCTTCCTGTCGCACCGCCGTGAGGTGGTCACCCGCCGTACCGTCTTCGAACTACGCAAGGCGCGCGAACGTGGCCATATCCTGGAAGGTTTGGCGGTCGCACTGTCCAACGTTGACGAGATCATCGCCCTGATCAAGGCGGCCCCGACGCCGCCGGATGCCAAGCGCAGTCTGATGGCGCGCGACTGGCGCAGCCCGGTGGTCGAGGAAATGCTGGTGCGCGCTTCTTCCGACGCCTCGCGTCCGGAAGGTCTGCTGCCGGAGTTCGGCCTGTCGGCACAAGGCTATCGCCTCTCCGATGCACAGGCCCAGGCCATCCTGGAATTGCGCCTGCAGCGCCTGACCGGTCTGGAACAGGACAAGATCGTTGGCGAGTACAAGGAAGTCATGGACAAGATTGTCGATCTGCTCGACATCCTGGCCAAGCCGGAGCGCATCACCGCCATCATCGTCGACGAACTGAAGCAAATCAGCGAGCAGTACGGCGACGACCGCAAGTCCGAGATCGTCCTGCACACGCAGGAACTCGGCATCGAAGACCTGATTACCCCGCAGGACATGGTGGTCACGCTGTCGCACGGTGGCTACATCAAGGCCCAGCCGCTGGCCGATTACCGCGCCCAGCGTCGTGGCGGTCGCGGCAAGCAGGCGGCGGCGATCAAGGATGAGGATTTCATTGATCATCTGTTCGTTGCCAATACGCATGACTACATCCTGTGTTTCTCGAACCGCGGCCGTTGCTACTGGCTGAAGGTTTACGAGGCTCCACAGGGTAGTCGGGTCAGCCGCGGCAAGCCTATCGTCAATCTCTTCCCGCTGGAAGAAGGCGAGAAGATCAACGCGGTGTTGCCGGTCAAGGAATTTGTCGACGACAAGTTCATCTTCATGGCGACCCGTGACGGTACGGTCAAGAAGACGCCGTTGTCCGACTTCTCCAACCCGCGCAAGGCCGGCATCATTGCCGTCGATCTGCTCGATGACGATTACCTGATTGGCGTCGAACTGACCACCGGCCAGAGCGACATCGTGTTGGTGTCGGATGCCGGTAAGGCCGTCTGGTTCGACGAAGAGGATGTCCGTCCGATGGGGCGCGGTGCACGCGGCGTGCGCGGCATGAAGCTGCAGGAAGGACAGACCGTCATTTCGCTGCTGGTTGCCGAAAGCGATCAGCAGACCGTACTGGTCGCCACCGAAAACGGTTTCGGCAAGCGTACTGTGCTGGCCGACTTCCGCCATTCCGGCCGCGGCACCCAGGGCGTCAAGGCCATCGCCGATTCCGAACGCAATGGCGTCGTGATTGGCGCCAAGTTGGTCGACGACAGCGATGAGGTCATGTTGATCACCACCGGTGGCGTGCTGATCCGTACCCGCGTTTCCGAAATACGCGGTATGGGCCGTGCCACGCAGGGCGTCACGCTGATCTCGCTGGATGAAGGCGAAAAGCTGGCCGGTCTGGAAAAGGTGGCCGAGTCGGTCGCGGAAAATGACGTTTCCGGCGAGTCCACCGCAGCAGAGGGCGAAGTCGAGGGTGGCGCCGCTGTCGATAACGAAGCTGCCAACAACGAGGAACTCGGCAACGAAGGCGGGGAGGCTTGATGAGCCGTATCTGGAATTTCAGCGCCGGCCCGGCGGCTTTGCCGGAAGAGGTTCTAAAGCAGGCACAAGAAGAGTTGCTCGATTGGCACGGCGCCGGTTGCAGCGTGATGGAAATGAGCCATCGCGGCAAGGAATTCACCAGCATTATCGAACAGGCCGAAGCCGATCTGCGCGAGTTGATGGGCATTCCTGAACAATACAAAGTTCTCTTCCTGCAGGGCGGGGCCACGCAGCAGTTCGCGCAGATCCCGATGAACCTGCTGGCCGGCCGCTCGGCCGACTACATCGTGACCGGTTCGTGGTCCAAGAAGGCCTTGAAGGAAGCGCAACGGATCGGTAGCGTGCGCTGCGCGGCGACCACCGAGGCGAGCAATTTCACCCGCCTGCCGGTGGCCGAGGAGATCAAGCTCGATCCCTTCGCCGCCTATCTGCATGTCTGCACCAACGAGACGATCCACGGTGTCGAGATTCCGGCCGAGCGCATTGCCGATACTGGTGTGCCACTGGTTGCCGACATGTCGTCGCACATCCTGTCGCGTCCGGTGCCGGTCGAGAAATTCGGCCTGATCTATGCCGGCGCACAGAAGAATATCGGTCCTTCCGGACTGACGCTGGTCATCGTGCATCGCGACCTGCTGGGCATGGCGCCGCTGACTATTCCGACTGTGATGGATTACGCCGTGATGGCCGAGAACGGCTCGATGCTGAACACGCCGCCGACCTTCGGTATCTACATCGCCGGCCTGGTTTTCCAGTGGCTGAAGCGCCAGGGTGGTCTGGCCGGCATGGCTGCGGTGAACGACGAAAAAGCGCGAATTTTGTACGAGGCGATCGACAATTCCGGCGGTTTCTATACCAACCCGGTCGATCCGGACTGCCGTTCCGCCATGAACGT
>JAYRMB010000024.1:0-34728 GCA_041904995.1 Azonexus sp. | reverse complement strand
CATGAATCCGATTGGAGCGTGAAAAAGGGAGCCTTGTGGTGGCTGAGCAATCGTGTTCGTCGCGGCGACATGCAGACCGTGCTGCGGGCGATGATTCCGGTCGAGCTGCTGGACTAGACAAGTCGCTGTCGTTGGCATGAAATAAACCCTTTCGTTCCATTGTGGGAGAGAGGGGATATGGTGACCAGAAAAACAAAGCCGGCAGTAGCGGCAGCCAGCAAGACAACTGGGCAGAAACGCGCTTCCCCACGGCCGCGCCCCATCGCGCAAGGCGATATTCCTCCGCAGCTGAATGCGCCGGCCATCGAGGGCTTTACCGTGCATGCTGCGGTGGACTCGGCCCAGGAGGCAAAAATGGGGGCGATGCACGATGTCGTTTCCGGCATGCCGGTGGATGAATCGGTCGCTCTGCTGAAGAGTCTGCTCAAGCAGCAACGTATGGTGGCCGGCCAGTTGGCACCGAATCCCGACGACGAACTGGCGCCCGATTGGCGCGAAGGCGGCTATCCCTATAAGAACCTGATGCAGCGGCGCAATTACGAGCGCCAGAAGTATCGCCTGCAGGTCGAGCTGCTCAAACTGCAAGCCTGGGTCAAGGAGACCGGGCAGAAGGTGGTCATCCTCTTCGAGGGGCGCGATGCGGCAGGCAAGGGGGGCACCATCAAGCGTTTCATGGAACATTTGAATCCTCGCGGTGCGCGTGTGGTCGCTCTGGAGAAGCCGACCGATTTCGAACGCGGCCAGTGGTACTTCCAGCGATATGTGCAGCATCTGCCGACCAATGGTGAGATCGTGCTGTTCGACCGCTCCTGGTACAACCGGGCCGGTGTCGAACGCGTGATGGGTTTTTGCTCCGATTTCGAGTATTCAGAATTCGTCCGTCAGTGTCCGGAATTCGAACGCATGCTGGTACGCAACGGTATTCATCTGATCAAGTTCTGGTTCTCGGTCAGTCGCGAAGAGCAGCGCCGCCGCTTCCGCGAGCGCAAGGTGCATCCGCTCAAGCAATGGAAACTGTCGCCGATCGACATGGCCTCATTGGACAAATGGGACGATTACACCAAGGCCAAGGAAGCGATGTTCTTCCACACCGACACGGCCGATGCGCCGTGGACGGTGATCAAATCGAATTGCAAGAAGCGGGCGCGCCTCAATGCGATGCGCTACGTCCTGCACAAGCTGCCTTACGCCAACAAGGATACGGCCCGCATCGGCAATCTCGATCCCTTGATCGTCGGTCGCGCCAACGTCGTCTATGAACGTGGCGAGCACCAGGGGGTGCCGATTCTTTAACTGATGACGTAAGAGGCGCAGCCGGTGGCGACGAGCAGGCCGGCTTCGTTTTCAAGCGTCATCTGGGCGGAAGCGATGCGGCCGCCGAGGCGGGTCAGCCGGCCGGTGGCCGTGAAGGTCTTGCCGATCCCTTGATGCAGGTAGTCGGTGCGCAGGTCGATGGTGCCGACACGGCCGAAGCGGTGCGCGACCTGTTCGGCAGTTTCATGGGCGTATTTTTCAGCGATGCCGACAATAACGGCCAGGCCAGCGGCGGCATCGAGTGCCGTGGCGATCACGCCGCCATGCAGGCGACCGTGCAGATAATGGCCGATCAGTTCCTTGCGCATGGAGAAACGCAGCGCCGGGGCGGCAGGGTCGAGTGAGGCCAACTCGAAACCGAGCACTTCGTGAAAACTGATGTTGTGCTCGAACATCTGGCGGAACAGGGCGTCGAGGCGTCGTTGTTCTTCAGCGGAGCGGCGCGGCAATGGCGGATGCTGGGTCATATTGCTGAGTGTCGTCTAGCGCTTTGCTGGCGGTCGGCCGAGATGGAATTGCAGGCGATAACCGGCAGCTTCTATCTGGTCGCCATCGGCCAGGGCCACGGGTTCGCGACCGATAGACTTCTGATTGATACGCGGAAGTTGCGAGCCCTCGACATGCGTGACGTAAATGCTCTGCGGGCGCAGGGTCAGCACGACCAGGTGCTCGCCCGGCGTACCGAATGTAGTGACGACCCGATCGAGCGCTACATCCTCCCCCGGCAGATGCTGGCCACGTCCTTTCAAGACGTGGACGTAGCCCTCGGGAAAGGAAATCCTGTTGGTGCGGGCACTGGGCATGGCAGTGACGCCGCCCGTACTGTCCACATCACGCGGCAGGGCTTCGATCAGCATGGTGCGGTCCATGCTGAGCTCCGAGGCGATCCGCGAATTCAGATAACGCAGGTGGTAAGCGCCAAGATGGATCACGTCACGGTGCTGCAAGATCTGACGGAAGCAGGGCTTGCCATTGATCGGCACGCCGCTCTCGCTTTCCTGGCTTTCCAGGATATGGTCTTCGCCGATGCACAGGATACGGGCATGGTGTGCATGCACATGCGGGTCATCGACGACAATATCGTTGTCGGCGGCGCTCCCGATACCGAGTGATGGCTTGTCGGTAAAGCATTGGTTGAGCACTGTCCCGTTCAGACTGAGCACAAGTTTGGCCAAGATATTCTCCCGTCAGTCCTTCAGCCAGCCGAACAGGCGGCCAAACAGGCCCGGTTTTGCCGCATGGGCATCCAGAACGCGGACCAGGGCGACTGAAATGTTGTCGGTGCCGCCGTGGTCGTTGGCGAGTTGGATCAGGTGCTGGGCCGCCAGTTCGAGGTTGGTTTTGAGCAGGTCGACGATCAGTTCCATGTCGCGGTCGTCGACCATGTCGGTCAGGCCGTCGGAACAGAGCAGATAGACGTCGCCGGCGCGCACTTCCTCTTCATGAATATGGACGGCGGCCTGCAGGCCTTGACCAAGGGCTCGCGTCACGAAATGCCGGTTGTGCGATGCGGCAGCTTCGGCGGCGGAAATGAGGCCGCTTTCTACCTGGTCGCGCAGCAGAGAGTCATCGCGCGTGAGTTGCAGTAACTGGCCGCCGCGCAGGCGATAGATACGTGAATCGCCGATGTGCAGCAGGGCGGCATGCCGTCCATGCAGCAGCCAGAGAGCCAGGGTGGAGCCCATGCCCTGGCAGTCAGCATGGCTGAGCGCGGTGGTGTAAATGGCACGGTTGGCTTCGCCGATCAGCTGCTCGGCAAATTGATGCGGCCGCGGCTGACGAGCGCCCGCGCGAAAATGCTGAATCTTGACCGGCAATCGTTCGCACAGTGTATCGATGGCGATCCGGCTGGCGATGTTGCCGGCGTTGTGTCCGCCCATACCGTCGGCAACGATGGCAAAACCGAATTCGGTGTCGATGGCGACCGCATCTTCGTTGAGTGCGCGCATCCGACCTGGGTCGGTCAGTGCAACAGCTTCGAGGCGAAATTGTTCGGTTTGCAAGTTATTCTCGGAAAGCCGTTGAGTGGCGGGAAAACGCGCTGAAATATAGCATATCGGCCTTGGCTTTCTTGACACCTTATGTCGCTGTAGACGATATTCGACCTCTGTTTGCGCGCGGTATATCACATCTGCATTTAATGACATGGCAATCGATCAATTAGGGCGATTCAAGATCACGGGAACGCTGGGACAGGGTGCCATGGGTACCGTGTACCGCGCCCACGATCCATTGATCGAGCGGACTGTCGCCATCAAGACAGTTGCTTGCGCGGGTCTGTCGAAGGACGAAGCGGCTGCCTTCGAGCAACGTTTCTACCGCGAAGCCAAGTCGGCCGGGCGCCTGAACCATCCGAACATCGTCACCATTCACGATGTGGGGCGCAACGAAAGTCTGGCCTTCATCGCCATGGAGTTCCTGAACGGCCAGAGTCTGCGTGAGTTGCTCGATTCGGGGGTTGTTCTGCCTGCCGAGCGCTGCGCGGAGGTTGCCGCAGACATTGCCGATGGCTTGGCCTTCGCGCACGCCAACGGGGTGGTACATCGCGATATCAAGCCGGCCAACATCATGGTGCTCGACAATGGCACGGTGAAGATTTCCGATTTCGGGGTGGCGCTGATTCCGAGCGGTTCGACCACCGTCGAGGGAACGGCCTTCGGTTCGCCGAAATACATGTCGCCCGAGCAGGTTACCGGCCAGAAGGTGGACGGACGTTCGGATATCTTCTCGCTTGGCGCCGTGCTCTACGAAATGCTGACTGGACGCCCACCTTTCGACGGCGAAGAGCTGACGTCCGTGCTCTATCAGGTGCTGAACACGGCGCCGCCGCTACCATCCAGCTTCAACCCGGAATTGCCGCGCGTCTTTGACCGCCTGCTGGCCAAGGCCATGGCGAAGGACCCGGAAAAGCGGTACCAGAGTGCGATGGAACTGGCGGCGGACCTGCGCAAGATTCGGCGCATGTTGCGCGACTCCAGGAAAAAATCCGAGGCTAACGGAAAGGCGCGCAGCCAGCAGCGAACGCCTGCATCTTCGTCGGCCAAGCCGGCTAACTCTCCTTGGCTGACGGCTGCTGCGGTGGCGTCGATGCTTTCGATTGTCGGCATGCTTTTCTGGTATTACGGGGGCAAGGCAAAGCCGGAGCCGGGTTTGGCCGAGGCGGCTCCAGCAGCCAGTGCCACAGCGCAATCGATGCCGGAGGTGAGGCCACCCGAGGTGGCTTTGACTGCCAAGCCACAGGAGGTCGCCAAAGAGCCGAAAGCCGAAGCGGTGGCGCCAACTGCAGAAGCAACGCCGGCTGCGCCAGAATTGCCGACGGACGGTGCCATCCGTCTGGCGATCGCACCTTGGGGCGAGGTTGTGGTCGATGGCAAAATGGCAGGCGTTTCGCCTCCGCTGACCGAGGTGCGTTTGCCGCCAGGCAAGCATCGCATCGAAGTGCGTAATGGTGAATTTCCACCGCACCGGCAGGTAGTTGATGTCATCGCCGGCAAGAACATCCGCATCAAGCATAAATTTCAGTGAGCGCTGCCATGCCTTTTTCGATTTCGCCTGTTTTGTCGCGAGTTTCCAGCCTGATGGCCGTCCTCCTGCTTTGTGCCGCCTGCGCTTCGCAGAATGCCGGCAAGGCTGATACCGATAGCGAAGCCAAGAAGGCCCCGGAGCCGGTCAAGGCCGTGGCCCCGGCACCGCAGCCTCCGACCAAGGCCCAGCAGGAATTGGCCGCCGGTGTCGCCAGCTACGAGGATGGCGCCTACAAGCAAGCTGCCAAGCAATTGCAGGGGGCTTTGACGCTGGGGCTGGAGTCGGGGCCTGAGCAGGCGAAGGCGCACAAGTACCTCGCCTTCATGCATTGCGTCGGCAAGCGACAGAAGCAATGTCGTGACGAGTTCAGCAAGGCACTGGCGGCCGATCCTGCCTTTGACTTGAGTCCGGCCGAGGCGGGCCATCCGACCTGGGGGCCGGTGTTCCGCAAATTGAAGGCGGCGCCGAAAGCGGCCAAGTAATTTTCCCGGAATGAAAAAAGGGCGACGGTGAAAACCGTCGCCCAAACCGAAACGCTAAAGGGTTAGCGTAACGCAGAGGATCGTTACTTCTTGCGCGGCGCCGGAACGTCCGTGCAGGTACCGTGAGCGACCTCGGCGGCCATGCCGACGGTTTCGCCCAGGGTCGGGTGCGGGTGGATGGTCTTGCCGATATCGACTGCGTCGCAGCCCATCTCGATGGCCAGGCAGACTTCGCCGATCATGTCGCCGGCCGACGGGCCGACGATGGCGCCGCCGATGATGCGATGCGTTTCGGCATCGAAAATCAGCTTGGTGAAGCCGTAGTCGGCGCCGTTGGCGATGGCACGGCCCGAGGCTGCCCATGGGAACTTGGCGGTCTCGACCTTGCGACCTTCCTTCTTGGCCTGGTCTTCCGTGTAGCCGACCCAGGCCACTTCCGGATGGGTGTAGGCCACGCCCGGGATGACCTGGGCGTCGAAGGCGGCCTTGTGCCCAGCCGCGACTTCAGCCGCGACGTGGGCTTCATGCACCGCCTTGTGGGCGAGCATGGGCTGGCCGACGAGGTCGCCGATGGCGAAGATGTGCGGCACGTTGGTGCGCATTTGGGCATCGACCGGGATGAAGCCGCGGTCGGTGACGATGACGCCGGCCTTGTCGGCGGCGATCTTGTTGCCGTTCGGCGCACGGCCGGCGGCTTGCAGGATCATGTCGTACTTGACCGCTTCGATCGGGGCGCCCGAATTTGCGTCCGCTCCTTCGAACTTGACGTACAGGCCATCGTCCTTGGCGTCGACCGCCACCGTCTTGGTCTTCAGCATGATCTTGTCGAAGCGATGCAGGTTCTGCTTTTCCCAGACCTTGACGGCGTCGCGGTCGGGGCCTTGCATCAGCGCGTCGGCCATTTCGACGACATCGACCTTGGCACCCAGCGTGGAATAGACAGTGGCCATTTCCAGGCCGATGATGCCGCCGCCGATGACCAGCATCTTCTCCGGCACGAAGCGAAGCTCAAGCGCGCCGGTGGAATCGACGATGCGCGGGTCGCGCGGGATAAAGGGCAGGTGCACGGCGGCCGAACCGGCAGCGATGATGCACTTCGAGAACTTGATGATCTTCTTGGCACCGGTCTTGTCCTGGCCGGTGCCGTCGGTGACTTCGACCTCGATGTGATTCGGATCGAGGAAGTGGCCGTAGCCGCGCACGATGTCGACCTTGCGGCCCTTGGCCATGCCGGCCAGACCGCCGGTCAGCTTGCCGACGACCTTTTCCTTGTGGGCGCGCAGCTTGTCGATATCGACTTGCGGTGCGGCGAAGGTGACGCCGAGGTCACTGGCGTGGCTGGCTTCTTCGATGATCTCGGCAACGTGCAGCAGTGCCTTGGAGGGAATGCAGCCGACGTTCAGGCAGACACCGCCGAGCGTGGCGTAACGCTCGACGATGACCGTCTTCATGCCCAGGTCGGCCGAACGGAAGGCCGCCGAGTAGCCGCCGGGGCCGGCGCCGAGAACGAGCATCTCGCACTCGATATCGGCACCGCCGGCGTGGCTGGAGGCGGCCGGGGCAGCCGCCGGAGCGACTGCTGCGGTGGACGGGGCTTTTTCGGCAGAAACCGGGGCGGCCGCTACGGCAGCGCCGGCCTCGACCTTGATCAGCAGCGAACCTTCGCTGACCTTGGCGCCGAGCTGGACCAACACTTCCTTGACCGTGCCTTCGACCGGGCTCGGCACATCCATCGTGGCCTTGTCCGATTCGAGGGTGGCGATGGCGTCGTCGACCTTGATGCTGTCGCCGACCTTGACGAACAGGTCGATCACCGGCACCTCGGAGAAATCGCCGATATCCGGGACTTTCACTTCAACCAGATTGCTCATGGTCATTCTCCCTTAGACGATCATGCGGCGCATGTCGGCCAGCAGTTCGGCGACATAGACGTTGAAGCGGGTGGCCAGCGCACCGTCGATGACGCGGTGGTCGGCAGTCAGCGACAGCGGCAGGGTCAGGCGCGGCACGAATTGCTTGCCGTCCCAGACCGGCTTCATGGCCGACTTGTTGACGCCGAGGATGGCGACTTCCGGCGCATTGACGATGGGCGCGAAGTAGGTGCCGCCGATGCCGCCGAGCGACGAGATGGTGAAGCAGGCGCCGGACATGTCGGCCGGCTTCAGCTTGCCATCACGGGCCAGCTTGGCCAGTTCGCCGGTTTCCTTGGCGATCTCGAAGACGCCCTTCTTGTCGGCATTCTTGACCACCGGCACGACCAAGCCGTTCGGGGTGTCGGCGGCGAAACCGATGTTGAAATACTTCTTCAACACCAGATTGTCGCCATCGAGCGAGGCGTTGAATTCCGGGTAACGCTGCATGGCCTTGACGCAAGCCTTGATCAGGAAGGCGAGCATGGTCAGCTTGTTGCCGGACTTCTCGTTTTCCTTGTTCAGCTGCACGCGGAAAGCTTCGAGGTCGGTGATGTCGGCGTCTTCGTGATAGGTCACGGCCGGGATCATCACCCAGTTGCGGGAAAGGTTCTGGCCGGAAATCTTCTTGATGCGCGACAGCGGCTTGACCTCGATTTCACCGAACTTGGAGAAATCGACCTTCGGCCAGGGCAGCAGATCGAGCACGCCACCGCCGGTGACACCGCCCGAGGCGGAAGCGACCGGGCCGGAAATTGCGCCGGACATGACGCCCTTGACGTACTTGGTCAGGTCTTCCTTGAGGATGCGACCCTTGGGACCAGTCGCAGCGACCTTGGCCAGATCGACGCCCAACTCGCGGGCATAGGCGCGGACGGACGGCGAGGCATGGACCTTGGAGCCAATCGGCAGGGCCGGTGCCAGTGCAGCGGGTGCGGCCGGGGCGACTGCTGCGGTGGACGGTGCTTTTTCGGCAGAAACCGGGGCAGCGGCAGGGGCCGGTGCAGCCGCTTGCGGCGCGGCAGACGGCGCGCCGGCGCCGGTTTCGACCTTTATCAGCAGCGAACCTTCGCTGACCTTGGAACCGAGCTGGACCAGCACTTCCTTGACGGTGCCGGCGACGGTGGACGGTACGTCCATCGTGGCCTTGTCGGATTCGAGAGTGGCGATGGCGTCGTCGACCTTGATGCTGTCGCCGACCTTGACGAACAGGTCGATGACCGGAACGCTGTCGAAATCGCCAATGTCCGGCACTTTCACTTCGACCACGCCGCCGCCAGCGGCGGGGGCAGCGGCAACCGGCGCAGGCGCGGCGGCAGGTGCCGGTGCAGCGGCCGGAGCGGGGGCGGCTTCAGTGGCAGAACCTCCCGTCTCGACCTTGATCAGCAGCGAACCTTCGCTGACCTTGGAGCCGAGCTGGACCAGGACTTCCTTGACGGTGCCGGCGACGGTGGACGGGACGTCCATCGTGGCCTTGTCGGATTCGAGGGTGGCGATGGCGTCGTCGACCTTGATGCTGTCGCCGACCTTCACGAACAGGTCGATGACCGGGACGCTGTCGAAATCGCCGATATCGGGAACTTTGACTTCGATGATTTGGCTCATGTTCGTCTCCCTTCCTTAAACCGACATCGGATTCGGCTTGGCCGGATCCAGGTTGTATTTGACCAGTGCAGCGGCGACCTTCTCGCGCTCGATTTTGCCTTCGTCAGCCAGCGCCTTCAGGGCAGCCAGGGTGACCCAGTGGCGATCGACCTCGAAGTGGTGGCGCAGTTTCTCGCGGGTGTCGGAGCGACCGAAGCCGTCGGTGCCCAGCGTGACGTAGCTGCCCTTGACGAAGGGGCGGATTTGCTCGGCGAACAGCTTGATGTAGTCGGTCGCGGCGACCACCGGGCCTTCGCTACCGGCGAGCTTCTGCTCGACGTGCGACAGCTTCGGTGCTTCGAGCGGGTGCAGCATGTTCCAGCGGGCGGTGTCCTGGCCGTCGCGGGCCAGTTCGTTGAAGGACGGGCAACCCCAGATGTCGGCTTCGACGCCCCAGTCGGCCTTGAGCAGGTCGGCCGCGGCGATGACTTCACGGAAGATGGTGCCGGAGCCGAGCAGTTGCACGCGCAACTTGCCTTCGCCGCCCTTCTTGAAGGCGTACATGCCCTTGATGATGTCGGCCTCGGCACCGGCCGGCATGTCGGGGTGCTCGTAGTTCTCGTTCATCACGGTGATGTAGTAGAAGACGTCTTCCTGTTCCTGGAACATGCGGCGCATGCCGTCCTGGACGACGACGGCAACTTCGTACTGGAAGGTCGGGTCGTAGGAGACGCAGTTCGGCACCAGTTGCGACAGGATCAGGCTGTGGCCGTCTTCGTGCTGCAGGCCTTCGCCGTTCAGCGTCGTGCGACCGGCGGTGCCGCCAACCAGGAAGCCGCGGGCGCGTTGGTCACCTGCGGCCCAGACGAGGTCGAGGGTGCGTTGCAGCCCGAACATCGAGTAGCAGATGTAGAACGGAATGGTCTGCACGCCATGCACGGAGTACGAAGTGGCGGCGGCGATCCAGTCGCTCATCGCACCGGCTTCGTTGATGCCTTCCTGCAGCACCTGGCCGGTCTTCGATTCCTTGTAGAACATCAGCTGGTCATGGTCTTCAGGCACGTAGTTCTGACCTTGCTGGTTCCAGATGCCGACGGCGCGGAACATGCCTTCCATGCCGAAGGTGCGGGATTCGTCCGGTACGATGGGCACGACGTTCTTGCCGACATTCTTGTCCTTGAGCAGCATGTTCATGATGCGGACGATGGCCATGGTCGTGGATAGTTCGCGGCCTTCGCCGGAGGCCTTGAGCAGGGCGGCGTAGGTGTCGAGCGCCGGGATGGCCAGCGGCTCGGCCGAGCGGCGGCGCTGCGGCAGGAAGCCGCCGAGGTCCATGCGACGCTGGCGCATGTACTGGTATTCGGCGGAGTCTTCCGGGAACTTCAGGTAGGGCAGTTCTTCCAGCTTGTCGTCCGGTACCGGCAGGCCGAAGCGGTCGCGGAAGCGGGCGATCTGTTCCTTGTCCATCTTCTTCTGCTGGTGCGAGATGTTCATCGCTTCGCCAGCCTGGCCCATGCCGAAGCCCTTGATGGTCTTGGCCAGAATCAGGGTCGGGGCGCCCTTGTGGGTGACGGCGGCGTTGTAGGCGGCAAAGATCTTGAAGATATCGTGGCCGCCGCGGTTCAATTGCCAGACTTGGTCATCGGTCCAGTCGGCAACCAGTTCCTTGAGTTCCGGCGTGTTGAAGAAGTGTTCGCGAACGTAAGCGCCGTTCTTGGCCTTGAAGGTCTGGTACTCGCCGTCGCACAGTTCCATCATGCGTTTGCGCATGATGCCCTTCTTGTCGCGCTGGAACAGAGCGTCCCACTGGGTGCCCCAGATCAGCTTGATGACGTTCCAGCCGGCACCGCGGAATTCGGATTCGAGTTCCTGAATGATCTTGCCGTTGCCGCGCACCGGGCCATCCAGGCGCTGAAGGTTGCAGTTGATGACGAAAATCAGGTTGTCCAGCTTTTCGCGGCCGGCCATGCCGATGGCGCCGAGCGACTCGACCTCGTCGGTTTCGCCGTCGCCGAGGAAGGCCCACACCTTGCGCTGCTCGGCCTTCGCAGCATCGATCAAGCCGCGCGAGGCCAAGTACTTCATGAAACGGGCCTGGTAGATGGCCTGGATCGGGCCGAGGCCCATCGAGACGGTCGGGAACTGCCAGAAATCCGGCATCAGCCACGGGTGCGGGTAGGAGGAGATGCCCTTGCCGTCGGTTTCCTGGCGGAAGCTGTCCATCTGCTCTTCGGTCAGGCGACCGAGCATGAAGGCGCGGGAATAGACACCCGGCACCGAGTGGCCCTGGAAGAAAATCAGGTCGCCACCGGTGTCGTGGTCGATGCCCTTCCAGAAATGCGAGAAGCCGACGTCGTAGAGGGCGGCGGCGGAGGCGAAGGAGGCGATGTGGCCGCCGACGTTGGTGTCCTTGTTGGCGCGAACGACCATGGCCATGGCGTTCCAGCGGATGTAGGAGTGAATCTTGATCTCCATGTCCGCATTGCCGGGGTATTTCGGCTGCTTGTCGACCGGAATGGTGTTCACGTACTCGGTGTTGGCCGAGTAGGGGATATCGATGCCGTCTTCGCGAGCCTGGCCGATCAGCGTGTCGATCAGGTAGTGCGCGCGGTCGGCGCCTTCTTGCGCGATGACGCCTTCGAGGGCGTCAATCCATTCCTTTGTTTCCTGCGGATCGGTGTCGGCAGGCAGGTTGTTCGGCTGGTCGGCCATGGTTCGTCTCCAAGGTTGGTTCTCGTTTTGTTTTGCCTGGTGGGCAAAACCACTCTAGCTCGTTCCGGGCCGGTTCGCGACCCGTGTTTACACCTACTTGATTTTTCGCATTGTAAAAACAAGATTCGCATCGTGCAATAGGGTCGAATGTGTTTTTAGGGTATTTCCTAAGTCACTGACGGAGAGGGCTTACAGGGTGGCCCAGCGGGCCAGCGTTTCGCCGAAATAGGCGGTGGCGAGCAGGGCCAGCGGCGGGATGGCGACGAAGGCCTGGACCACGCGGCGGATGAAGGGGTGGGCGATGCCGATCTCGATGAAGCGGAAGGCGACCAGCGTGCCCTTGAGCCAGATGATCGCAGCCACCAACAGCGGCAGCCAGGGGGCGGCACGGAACCATTCGCCGAGGCCAAGGCTGATCAGGCTCAGGGCGACCAGGGCCAGCCAGGCTAGGGTCAGGGAGCGCGAATGGTCGGCGAATTTCATGCTCAGGCCAGGACGTAGAACAAGGGGAAGATGACCAGCCAGATGATGTCGGTGGCGTGCCAGTAGCTGGCCAATGCCTCCAGGCCGGTATGGTCCTCTGCCGAGTAACCGTGGAAGATCAGGCGGGCGAGTACCCACAGGATGCCGAGGATGCCCCAGCTGGCGTGCACCAGATGGTTGAAGGTCAGGTAGTAATAGACGGTGTAGAAAATGCCCGAGCCGCCGTCGATGCCGTGTGCCAGGTTCCACTGGATTTCCAGTACCTTGGCCACCGGATAGCCGAGGGCGACGACCAGGCCGCCGACCAGCCAGGCGACTGCCGCCTGGTGGCGCGACAAACGGATCGAATTGACCGAGCGGGCGATGCAGAAGCTGCTGCTGATCATCAGTAGCGTGATGACCGTGCCGGCGATGGTATTCAGGTGCTTGGCACCTTCGTGGAAAGCTTCAGGGAAATGTGCGCGCGAAATGAAGTACACCGCAAACAGCACAAGGAACTCGACGAATTCGCAGGTGATGCCGACCCAGATCCCTTTGTTACCAGGAATGTGCCTGCCTTCTTCGGCGATGGCGGGCGGAGGTGTGTCGAGCGTGGCGGCGGTCATGGCGAGGCTGAAAACGGGATGCCGGCATTGTTGGCCGACCGCCTTTGCGGGGCATTGATGTCCATCAACCGATTTGGCACCAAGTGACACCAAAAGAAATATCGTAACGAGTTGCGTTGTATCAAATAGCCGGTCGAGAAACCTTCATAGAATCATGGGTTTCTTATAGAGCACACGAGGAGTAGTCATGGCGGCAGTCATGCCTGTGCCGGCGGCCAGCCGGGTCCTGTTGTCCGGCAACGAAGCCGTCGCACGCGCGGTCTGGGAGTCCGGCGTCAAGGTGGCTGCGGCCTATCCGGGAACCCCGTCCACCGAGATGTTGGAAGTCATTTCGACCTATCCGGACCTCTACGCCGAGTGGTCGGTGAACGAGAAGGTCTCGCTGGAAGTGGCCATCGGCGCCGCCTACGCTGGCTCGCGTGCTTTCTGCTGCATGAAGCATGTCGGCATGAATGTCGCCTCCGATGCGCTGATGACACTGACCCTGACCGGCGTCATCGGTGGCCTGGTCATCGCCATCGCCGACGATGTCGGCCTGTCGTCCTCGCAGAACGAGCAGGATTCCCGCTACTGGGGCCGCTTGGCGCATGTGCCGGTACTCGAGCCGGCCGACTCGCAGGAAGCCTACGAGATGACCAAGTACGGCTACGAGTTGTCTGAGCGTTTCCAGGTGCCGGTCATTCTGCGCATGACCACCCGTATCAACCACGTCAAGGCGCTGGTCACCGTCGGTGAGCGTGTCGAGCACGTTGGTGCCGGCTTCAAGAAGGAACCGGGCCGATTCGTCATGGTGCCGGGCAATGCCGGCAAGCGCATCCCGCTGATGTTCAAGCGCGATGGCGAGTTGCGTGCCCTGGCTGAAACGAGCGAATTGAATTTTATCGAAAAGGGCAGCGATACCCGCGTCGGCTTCATCGCCTCGGGCCCGGCTTACATGCACGTCAAGGAAGCTTTCCCGAATGCACCGGTGCTGAAGCTGGGCTTCTCCTGCCCGGTTCCCTTCGACAAGTGCCGCGAACTGGCCAACATGGTCGAACAAGTGGTCGTCGTCGAGGAAGTCGAGCCGCTGGTCGAGACCGAACTGAAGGCGCAGGGGATCGAAGTGATCGGCAAGGAAATCCTGCCGCTGCAGGGCGAGTTGTCACCGGTCGTGCTGAAACCGGCCGTTGCCCGTCTGCTCGGGGAAAATGTGCCGGAAACGCAGTCCACCGCAGCCATGCCGGTTTTCCCGCGGCCGCCGACCATGTGCGTGGCCTGTCCGCATCTCGGCGTCTATTACACGCTGTCGCAGGTACGCAACCTGAACATTTCCGGTGATATCGGCTGCTATACGCTGGGCGCCGGCCATCCGTGGAATGCGCTCGACACCTGCGTGTCGATGGGCGCCTCGATGGGCGTTGCGCTGGGTATGGACAAGGGGCGCGGCGAGGCCGACAAGGACAAGCGCGTGGTCGCCGTGATCGGCGATTCGACCTTCCTGCATATGGGCATGCAGGGTCTGCTCGACATGGTGTACAACAAAGGCAACGTCACCGTGCTGCTGCTCGATAACCGCGCCGTCGGGATGACTGGCGGCCAGGACAATCCGGGCAACGGCCGCGACATCCATGGCGAGGAAGCGCCGCGCATCGACTTCGCCAAACTGGTCTCGGCACTGGGCGTCAAGGATGAGCGCATCCACGTGGTCAATCCCTACGAGCTGCCGGTGCTGTTCAAGACCATCCGCGAAGAGGTGAAGGTGCCGGAGGTGTCGGTCATCATCACCGACCAGCCCTGCGTGCTGATCAAGGATTATCACAAGCTGAAGCCCTACGAGGTGCTCGACGACAAGTGCACTGGCTGCGGCAACTGCATCGACGTTGGCTGCCCGGCCATCCACGTCACCCGGCGCGGCAAGGAAGTGAAGCCGAGCGGCAAGGAAGTCGATCTGGCCTTCGTGCGTATCGAGAGCTCGGTGTGTACCGGCTGCGGCCTCTGTCTGCAGCCCTGCGCACCGAAGGCGATCCAGCACTACGTGCCGCAATCGCCGATCCAGCTGGTCAAGGGAGGCTGTCAGGCATGAGCGATGTGACCAATATTCTCGTGGTCGGCATCGGTGGCCAGGGCGTCATGACCGCCACCGAAATCCTCGCCGAAGCAGCCATCGCCCTCGGGCACGATGCCAAGAAGACGGAAGTGGCCGGCATGGCGCAACGGGGCGGCGTCGTTTCGTCGCATCTGCGCTTCGGGCCGAAGGTGTTGTCGCCGCAGATCACGCCGGGTACGGCCGACGTGCTGCTCGGTTTCGAGTCGGCCGAGGGCATGCGCTGGCGCCATATGTTGCGACCGAACGGCATCGCGCTGATGAACACGGCCAAGCTGGTGCCGCCGGTGGTCGAGTTGGGTTTGTTCGACTACCCGGAGGACCCGATCGCCGAGATGAAGAATTCCGGCGCCAAGGTGGTGGCTTTCGACGCGACTTCGATCGCGCTCGAACTCGGTGATATCCGCCTCGGCAACACTGTCATGCTCGGCGCCATCGCCGATCATCTGCCGTTCTCGGCCGATGTGCTGCTTGAGTGCGTGCTCAAGCGTTTCCAGCGTAAAGGCGAAAAACTGGTCGATCTGAACCGTCGCGCCTTCGAGGCCGGACGGGCAGCCGTCGGTGCCGCTGAAGCAGCCCTCGCCTGATTCTGGTAAAATCCATAAAAATCATTGGGAAAGGTCTCGGCCTTTCCCGTTTTCTTTTTGTTGGATGCGACGATGACGGCACAAATTATCGACGGCAAGGCGCTGGCTGAAGAGCTGCGCCAGAGCTTCAAGGCCCGCGTTGAGGCCCTGACGGCCAAGGGCCACAAGCCTGGTCTGGTAGTCATTCTGGTTGGTGAAGATCCGGCCTCCCAGGTTTACGTGAAGAACAAGGTCAATGGCTGCCTGGCCATCGGCATGCATTCCGAGAAGATCGTTTACGAAAAAGACGTTGATCAGCAAGTCGTGCTCGACAAGATCGCCGAACTGAACGCTGATCCATCCATCCACGGCATCCTCGTGCAACTGCCGTTGCCCAAGCATTTCGACGAAGAGAAGGTGCTCGAAGCCATCTCTGCTGAAAAGGACGTCGACGGTTTCCATGCCGAGAACGTCGGCGCTTTGTCGCAAGGTGCGCCGCGCTTCATCCCGTGCACCCCGTATGGCGTCATGAAGATGTTCGAGAAGGGCAATGTTGATCTGACCGGCAAGGAAGCCGTGGTCATCGGTCGCTCCAACATCGTGGGCAAGCCGATGGCCATGCTGCTGATCAATGCTGGCGCCACTGTCACCGTCTGCCACTCCAAGACCCAGGACCTGAACTTCCACACCAAGCGCGCCGACATCGTCGTTGCCGCCGTCGGCAAGCCGAAGTTCGTCAAGGGCGACATGATCAAGCCGGGCGCTGTCGTCATTGACGTCGGCATCAACCGTTTGCCGGACGGCAAGCTGTGCGGCGACGTCGATTTCGAAGACTGCCTGAATGTCGCCGGCCAGATCACGCCGGTGCCGGGCGGCGTCGGCCCGATGACCATCACCATGCTGCTGGCCAACACCATCGAGGCGGCCGAGCGCAAAGCGGGGATTCGCTAATGTCTGACAAGAAGATTTCCGTCGGCATCGTCATGGGTTCCGACTCCGACTGGCCGACCATGCAGGCTGCCGCCGTCATCCTGAAGGATTTTGGTGTCGCCTTCGAAGCCCGCGTCGTTTCCGCCCACCGCACGCCCGACCTGCTGTTCGAATACGCCGAACAAGCCGGCCCGCGCGGCCTCAAGGCGATCATCGCCGGTGCCGGTGGCGCCGCCCACCTGCCGGGCATGCTCGCCGCCAAGACCACCGTGCCGGTGCTCGGCGTGCCGGTCCAGTCGCGCGCCCTGTCCGGCGTCGATTCGCTGCACTCCATCGTCCAGATGCCCAAGGGCATTCCGGTCGCCACCTTCGCCATCGGCGAAGCCGGCGCCGCCAATGCCGCCCTGTTTGCCGTCGCCATGCTGGCCAACGAGGACAAGGCGCTGAACGACAAGCTGCAGGCCTTCCGCCAGGCCCAGACCGACAAGGTTCTGGCCATGAAGCTGCCGGAAGTATGACTGCTGCGGTGCACCGCGCTTTTTGACCAAAAACCGTGCCGTTGAGGTTCCTGTCTTGAGCACCACGATGATTCTTCCGCCCGCCACGCTGGGCATGCTCGGTGGCGGCCAGCTCGGTCGCTTCTTCGTTTCCGCTGCCCATGAGCTGGGCTATCAGGTCTGGGTGCTCGATCCGGACAAGAATAGCCCGGCCGCCCAGATCGCCGAGCGCCACTTCTGCGTGGCCTACGACGACTACGCGGCGCTCGACGAATTCGCCGGCGGTTGCGCCGCGATCACCACCGAGTTCGAGAACGTGCCGGCCGATACGCTGGATTACCTGGCCAAGTTCGTGCCGGTGCGCCCGCATGGCGGCGCCGTGGCCATCTGCCAGAACCGCATCGCCGAAAAGACCTTCCTGCGCGACAACGGCATTCCGCACGGCCCCTTCGCCGCCATCCGCAGCGAAGCCGACATCAAGAACGCCCCGCAGGAACTTTTCCCGGCCATCCTCAAGGTCGCCCGCTTCGGCTACGACGGCAAGGGCCAGGCCACGGTCAACAACGTCGAGGAGGCGCTGATCGCCTTCGGCCATTTCAAGGGCGAGCACTGCGTGCTCGAACAGCGCCTGAGCCTCGATTACGAAGTTTCCGTCGTGCTGGCGCGCGACCAGCACGGCAAGATTGCCTGCTTCCCGACCGGCGAAAACCAGCACACGCGCGGCATCCTCGATGTCTCCATCGTGCCGGCGCGCACCACCGGATGCGTCAAGAGCGACGCCGAGGAGGTCGCCGCGCGCATCGCCGAAAAGCTCGGCTACATCGGCACCATGGGCGTCGAGTTTTTCGTCAGCCGCGGCCAGTTGATCGTCAATGAAATGGCGCCGCGCCCGCACAATAGCGGTCACTACACCATCGACGCCTGCGTCACCAATCAGTTCGAGCAACAGGTACGCGCCCTGTGCGGCCTGCCGCTCGGCGAGCCACGCGCGCATTCGGCATCGGTCATGGTCAATCTGCTGGGCGATCTCTGGTATGACGGCGACACCTACCGCGAGCCGGACTGGGCCAAGCTCTATGCCATCCCGAACCTGAAGCTGCACCTCTACGGCAAGCATCACGCCCGTCCGGGCCGCAAGATGGGCCACTTCACGGTCATCGGCGAGAACGCCGAAGCCGTGCAGAAGGCAGCCCTGGCTGCCCGCGCCGCCATCGGCATCAAGGACTGATGATTCCGTCGGATTCCGACTACGCCCGCGCCGTTGACCTGCTGATCGCCGGCGAACTGGTCGCCATCCCGACCGAGACGGTCTACGGCCTGGGGGCGGATGCCGCCAACCCGGCGGCGGTGGCCAAGATTTTCGCCGCCAAGGGCCGCCCGGCCGACCATCCGCTGATCGTCCACCTGGCCGGCCATGATGCCGTCGACCACTGGGCCGAGCAGGTGCCGGACGTCGCCTGGGAGTTGATGGAAACCTTCTGGCCCGGTCCGCTGACGCTGATCCTGAAAAAGCAGGCCTGGGTGCCCGATGCGGTGACCGGCGGGCAGGACACCGTCGGCCTGCGCGTGCCCGGCCACCCGGTGGCGCTCGAACTGCTGCGCCGTTTCGCCCGCGCCAAGGGGGAACAGGCCGGCATCGCTGCGCCGTCGGCCAACCGCTTCGGCCGCATCAGCCCGACCACGTCCGAGCATGTCGCCGAGGAACTCGGCGAGCGCGTGCCGCTGATCCTCGATGGTGGCCCGTGCAAGGTCGGCATCGAGTCGACCATCATCGACTGCTCGCGCGGCGAGCCGGTCGTGCTGCGGCCTGGTCACATCTCGCCGGCGCATCTCGAAGCTGTGCTCGGTCGTCAGCCGCAAATCGAAACCAGCCAGGGCGCACCGCGCGTTTCCGGCTCGCTCGAAGCGCACTACGCGCCGACCACGCCGCTGCGGGTAGTGGCTGGCGAGCGCCTGCTCGACTTCATCAATGCTCAGCGCCATCGCGGCGGCCAATGCGCCGTGATCAGCGCCAACCAGCCGCCGCAAGCCGGCATGCCGCACGCCTGGCGCCTGATGCCGGCGGATCCGGTCGGTTACGCGCACGATCTCTATGCTGCGTTGCGTGACATGGACCATGCCGGCGTCGACCTGATCGTCGTCGAAGCACTGCCGGCAGGCGCCGAGTGGGCCGCCGTCGCCGACCGTCTGCGCCGCGCTGCGGCGGGAGCCGGTCAGGGCTGACTGCTGCGGTGCACGTCAGATTTCGAGCAATTTCTCGATTTTGGCGGCACAGATGAAATCGTTCTCCGACAGGCCGTCGATGGCGTGCGTCCAGTATGAGATGCACACCTCCTTGTAGCCGATCGTCAATTCCGGGTGATGGTTCTCGCGATGCGATACCCAGGCGACGGCGTTGACGAAGGACATTGCCTCGTAGTGGTTGGCGAAGCCGAAGGTCTTGGCGATGGCCTTGCCGATCAAGTTCCAGCCGGACAGTTCACGCAACAAGGCGTGACATTCTTCCTCCGCAAGCGGCGGAATGCCACCCTCGCAAGAGGTGCAACGGCGCGAGGAAAGTGAACACGATGTCATGAGGGATTCCTTGAGTTTTGCGTCTGTTGCTGAGACAGCGGGGTTCGCCAAGGTTCCCCGAATGGTTCCGTCGCGTCGTGAAACGCGTTAGAATCTTTCAACATTCAGGGCCGATAGCTCAGCTGGGAGAGCGCTGCGTTCGCAATGCAGAGGTCGGGAGTTCGATCCTCCTTCGGTCCACCATAAATCTAAAAAAAGCCGCAACACTTCCCCAAGTGCGTCGGCTTTTTTTTTCGAGCGCCGATCATGAAACGACTGAGTGCTGTATTTGTGCGTTGCCTGGCCGTAGTGGGCGTCCTGCTTTCCGGGAACGCCTGCCTGGCAGAGGATCTGACCATACCGGGAAGCGGCAATCCGGAGTACGTCTTGCGACGTTTGGCCGGGGAATTCAATGGCCAACAAAAGCAACACCGGGTCATTGTGCCGCCCTCATCGGGGACGGCCGGAGCCCTACGCGATGTTGGCGAGGGTATTTCGTCGCTCGGCCGGGTCGGGCGTCCCTTGAAGGATGAGGAGAAAGCCAAGGGCTTCGCCTTCCTGTCGATCGGGATCGATCCCGTGGTCATGGTCGGCGGCGCCGGCGTGACGGTGCGTGGTCTGAGCCAGCAACAGGTGCTCGATATTTACAGCGGCAAGCTGACCAACTGGTCCGAAGTCGGCGGCAAGAGCGCACCGATTCGTGCCATCGGGCGGGAGCTGACGGATGCCTCGCGCCAGGCCCTGCAGCAGTTGATCAAGCCGCTGAAAGACATTCAGTTCGGCAGCAACGTCAAAGTGGCGCATCTCGATCCTCAGGTGGTCGAGTTACTCGATCGTTATCCGACCAGCCTGGCTTTTCTCAATCGTTCTGCCCTGTCCGCCTGCCAGACCAAGGTCGTACCGTTGGCTATCGACGGCGTGGTGCCGACACCGGAGAACGTGGAACAGGGGCGCTATCCTGTCATGCTGGAATTCGGACTGGTATACCGCACTGCTAACGGCCTGAGCCCGGCCGGGCGGGCCTTTGTCGAGTTCATCCGCTCGCCGGCAGGGCGGGGCATTCTCACGCAGTCAGGCGTGTTGCCGCGCTGAGACAGTCGCGATGAAACTGCGTCTGTCGACGACCTCCACCCTGGTGCTGGCTTTCGCGCTGGTGGCGACCTTGGCTGTCGGCCTGTCGTTTCATCAGGCGCGAGGCGTGTTTTACCAGATGGTCGCCAAGGGAGAGAGCGACAAGGTCGCTGGCGTTGGCCGTCTGGTTGACGCTGCGTTGAGGAATCACTCAGTCTCACTGGTTCAGGCAGCGCGCTTGGGGGCGATGGGAAATACGCTGGGCCAGGCAGTATTCGAGGGAAGGGCGCCTGCATATGCCGCGGTGGCTGACCGGGTACAGGAGGCTTCGCAAGCCCTGCACGTCGATGTCTTCGATGCTCAGGAACGGGTCATCCATCATGCCGGCGAAGCCCGCTCGGCAAGCGCGCTGGCTGGCGATTGGGGAGTGTACGAGGCGCTGCAGGGACAAGGGCAGCTAGCGACGTCGGTCGACATTGGTGGCGTTATCCTCACGGCCATCGAACCGATTCAATATCAGGGGCGTACGGTCGGTGCATTGAGCGTGGCCAAGCGTATCGGGCCCGACACCTTGGCCGATATCGGCACTCAGGTGGGGGCGGAACTCGTCCTCTTGTCGCAGTCTGGCAAGATGCTTGCGCAAACGCATAATCTGGCGATGGGGATCAGCGTCGAGCACGTCAATGCTGCTTTTGCCCAGAAGATTCCGGTTTTCGATCACCGGCGGGATCTGGCGAGAACCCAGGCGTACATTCCTTTGCACCTGGTGGATAACGCTTATGTGATGCTGGTCGAGATCGACAGTGGTGCGGCTTACGATCTCTTGGGACGGTCCAACCGGCAGGCTGCCTTCTATACCTTACTCATCCTCGGGGCCAGCCTGGCCATCGGTATCTTTGCCATGCGCTGGCTGATGAGGCCGCTGGTCAGCTTGCGCCAGCAGGCGGAACAGGATGCACAGCAGCTGACCGATGAGCCGCTGGCGCAATACACGGGCAACGACATTGCTACGGTGGCGGAGGCGCTCGGTGCCCTGGTCAATCGACTGAGTATGCGCAACGCCGAGTTGGCCGAGGCCCGTCGAGTTGCCGAAGAGGCGAGCAAGGCCAAGTCGCAGTTTTTGGCGAACATGAGTCACGAGATTCGGACGCCGATGAACGCCATTCTCGGTTTCAGCTACCTCCTGATGCAGGAGAAGCTCAAGCCGGAGCATGCGGATCAGGTCGCCAAGATCGAACAGGCCGGCCAGCATTTGCTCGGCGTGATCAACAACGTTCTGGATTTCTCCAAGATCGAGTCAGGCAAGTTCACCCTGCGTTCCGAGGAGTTTTCCTTACGCAAGCTGTTGGCCTCGATTGACGCAGTGATCGGCGACATGATCCGCGCCAAGGGTTTGTACTACGAAACCGATTTGTCCACCTTGCCGGATATCCTGTTAGGCGATGTGACCTGTCTGCGTCAGTGCCTGCTCAACCTGCTGTCGAATGCGGTGAAGTTTACCGAGCACGGACTGGTTTCCCTGTCGATTCGGGTGGAAGCTGGCGACACCGGCGATGGATTGCTCGTGCGCTTCCAGGTTGTCGATACCGGCTGCGGTCTGTCGGAAGAAGCTCAGGCAAGAGTGTTCGAGGCTTTCGAGCAGGCCGACAACTCCAATACCCGTCGTTACGGAGGTACCGGACTGGGACTGGCCATCGTGCGAGAAATGGCACAGTTGATGGGGGGACGTGCCGGTGTCGAAAGCGCGCCGGGCCAGGGCAGCACTTTCTGGTTCACCGCTAGACTGGGGGTGGGGCGGCAACAAACCGGTGAGTCTCCGGATAGCAGCGAGTCGCCGCTAAAGTTACTCCGCGCCGAGTTTGCCGGACGTCGAGTCCTGCTGGTAGAGGACGAGCCGGTCAATCGTGAAATCGTGCTGCAGTTCCTCAGTCAGGCCGGATTTGCAGTGGATACCGCACAGGATGGGGTGGAGGCCGTCGAATTGGCCGGCATGCATTCCTACGACCTGATCTTGATGGATATGCTGATGCCCAGGATGGATGGAATCCAGGCAACCGCTACGATGCGGGCGGAATATGGTGCGCTGACCCCCATTGTTGCGCTGACAGCCAATGCCTTCGCCGAGGATAGGGAGCGCTGCCTGGCGGCCGGAATGAACGATTTTCTGGCCAAGCCCCTGGATATGCACATCTTTTATCAATGCCTCCTGAAGAATCTGAGGGCGGCCAAAGGGAGTCGCGGGCGCGCATAGGGGTTTTCCCGAAGCCCCCTTGTCAATTGGGGATGATTGGCAGAATACTGTCTGCGACGGGGAAGCATTCCAATAAAGACGTCACTTCCCCGATGCTGCAATTTGCAGCCAACCCGGACGGAGGATGAGACAAATGACCCTCGCAGCAAACGTGCGTACGCACAAGCTATCCCAGAACGCCACCCTGTGTGGCCCCGGTTATAACCAGATGGCCCCGGATTCGCCGGCGATCGAGGCGATGACCGATTTTTCCCATGTGAATGTCGTCAGTATCGATCCTGGTGCTTCGATCAACGATGCCAACGCGCGCATGATTTCGCGCGGCGTGCGCTTGTTGATCGTGGTCGGCAAGGCCGAGGCCGTGGAAGGCTTGATCACGGCCCGCGACATCCTCGGCGAGAAGCCGATGCAGGTTGCCTCGGCGCGCGGGACCAAGCGCGAGGATTTGACCGTGGCCGATTTGATGACCCCGATCGGCAGCCTGGATACCCTGTATCTGAGCGAAGTGCTGAACGCGAGCATCGCCGATATCCTGAATGCGCTGAAGAAACTCGGCCGCCAGCACATCCTGGTCGAAGACACCGACCCGATCACCGGCCAGCCGCGCGTCCGCGGACTGTTCTCGGCGACCCACATTGGCCGCCTGCTCGGTGTACCGGTGCTGGGCTTCGATCTGCCGCGTACCTTTGCCGAAATCGAGGCAGCGCTGGTCAACTGATCGCAGCTTTCCACGTACCACCAAGGGGGGCATGCCCCCTTTTTTCATTCGCGCCCGCGGGTTTTCACGGGTGGATTTTTTCCGGCGGCAGGCGGAGGATTTCGCCTTTAGTCGCCAGAGCCAAGCAAGGAGTCGCCATGTCCCAGGCCAGTCACCCGGTAGCCGCATCCTTACGCGCTTCCGATACCGGCAAGATCGTTTCCGCCCGCGATGCGGTTCGCCTGATCCGCGATGGCGATACGGTGGCGACCGGCGGCTTCGTCGGCATCGGCTTTGCCGAGAACATTGCGGTGGCGCTGGAGCAGCGCTTTCTCGAGGCTGCGGCCGAGGACATGCACGGCCAGGGCTCACCGCGCAATCTGACGCTGGTCTATGCAGCGGGGCAGGGCGACGGCAAGGAGCGCGGGCTGAATCATCTCGGCCACGACGGCCTGGTCGCCCGCGTCATCGGCGGCCACTGGGGCCTGGTGCCCAAGTTGCAGGAACTGGCGGTGTCGAATCGCATCGAGGCCTACAACCTGCCGCAGGGCGTCATCACCCATCTCTTTCGCGATATTGCCGCCGGTAAGCCGGGGACGATCAGCCGGGTCGGACTGGGCACCTTCGTCGATCCGGAGTTCGGCGGCGGCAAGCTGAACGCCAAGACCACAGTGGACATCGTCCGTCGCATGCCCATCGATGGTGAGGATTACCTGTTCTACAAGGCCTTCCCGATCCACGTCGGCATCATTCGCGGCACGACGGCCGACCCCGACGGCAACATCACCATGGAGAAGGAGGCGCTGACGCTGGAGGCGCAGGCCATCGCCATGGCGGCCAAGAACTCGGGCGGCATCGTCATCGCGCAGGTCGAGCGCGTGGCCGAGCGCGGTACGCTGAACCCGCGACAGGTGAAGATTCCCGGCATCCTGGTCGATTGCGTGGTGGTGGCCGAAAAGCCGGAATACCACATGCAGACCTTCATCGAGCCGTACAGCCCGGCCTTCTCGGGCGAGATCAAGGTGCCGATGTCGGCCATTGCGCCGATGGGCATGAGCGAGCGCAAGATCATTGCCCGTCGCGCGGCGATGGAGCTGAAGGCCAACGCGGTGGTCAATCTTGGTATCGGCATGCCGGAAGGCGTGGCCAACGTGGCGACCGAGGAACACATCCTCGACCTGCTGACCCTGACCGCCGAACCGGGCGTCATCGGCGGCGTGCCGGCCGGCGGCCTGAATTTTGGTGCGGCGACCAACACGCAAGCCATCATCGACCAGCCCAGCCAGTTCGATTTCTACCAGGGCGGCGGGCTGGATATCGCCTTTCTCGGACTGGCCCAGGCAGACCGTCTGGGCAACCTGAACGTCTCCAAGTTCGGCCCCCGCCTCGCTGGTTCGGGTGGCTTCATCGACATTTCGCAGAACGCCAAGAAGGTAGTCTTCGTGGGCACCTTCACCGCCGGTAACCTCGATGTCGCGGTGCGTGACGGAAAACTGGCGATTCTGGAGGACGGCAAGTCGGTGAAGTTCGTCGAGGAAGTCGAACACCGTACCTTCAGCGGCCCGGAAGCGGCGCGGCGTGGCAAGGAGGTGCTGTATATCACCGAGCGCTGCGTCTTCCGGCTGACGCCGAAGGGCCTGCAACTGACTGAAATCGCGCCGGGCGTCGATCTGCAGAAAGACGTGCTCGACCGCATGAGCTTCAAACCGATCATCGACGGCGAACCGGCCCTGATGGATGCACGCATCTTCCGCGACGAGCCGATGGGCATCCGCCCCGAACTGCTCGATATGCCGTTGCCGCAACGCCTCTCTTACGATGCCGGGCAAAACCTCTTCTTCCTCGATTTCTCCGGCCTGGCCGTGCGTACGGCGGACGACATCGGGCGCATCGAGGCGGCCGTCGAGGCAGCCTTGCAACCGATCGGCCACAAGGTACGCGCCATCGTCAATTACGACCGCTTCTCCATCGTGCCGGAACTGATCGACGACTACATCGCGATGGTCAAGGCGGTGGTCGAGCGCCACTACCACGACGTGACACGCTACACCTCGAGCACCTTCCTGCGTATGAAGCTGGGCGAAGCGCTGGCGCGCGGCGACATGGCGCCGCAGTTGTACGGATCGGCCGACGAAGCGAAGGGCAAGCTGGCGAATTGATGACCCGCTGGTCGGTAACTCGCTGATGATCCGGGTGAACCAAGGTATCATTCGCCGATTGCTGCGGTGCACACGGGTTTTTGTATGAAATTCAATTCGTTGGCGTCCCTGTCCGGACGCAAGAAAATGCTGGCGCTGGTCGTCGGCACCTTGGTCGTGATCGGCTGGCTGGCCCTCGCGCCGTCCTCCACGCAGAAGTCGACGGCGGACAAACCGGCCGACAAAACCGCCGCCCGTCCGGCCCTGTCGGTCACGCTGACTGCGCCGCAGGTCGAGGAATGGCCGCAGAGCCTGGCCGCCAACGGCAACGTGGTCGCCTGGCAGGAAGCCATCATCGGGCCGGAACTGGCCAACTACCGCATTACCGAAGTGGCCGTGCAGGTCGGCGACCGGGTGAAAAAAGGCCAGGTGCTGGCCCGCATCGCCAGCGATACGGTCGGTAGCGAACTGGCCGAGGCCAAGGCGGCCGTCGCCGAGCTGGAAGCCAGCGCGGCCGAAGCCAAGAGCAATGCCCAGCGCGCCGACGAATTGCGCGCCAAGGGTTTCTACAGTTCGCAGCTGCACGCCCAGTACCAGACCGGGCAACACACCGCCGCTGCCCGCCTGGCGGCCGGTCAGGCGCGCTTGCAGGCGGCCGAGTTGCGCATGGCCAAGACGGCGGTGCTGGCGCCGGACGAGGGCGTGATTTCGGCGCGCAGCGCCACCGTCGGTTCGCTGACCCAGCCGGGGCAGGAACTGTTCCGCCTGATCCGTGGCGGCCGCCTGGAGTGGCGCGCCGAGGTGCCGTCGGCCGATCTGTCGCGCATCGCCGTCGGTGGTGTTGCCCGCCTGACCGGGCCGGCTGGCGAGACGGTCGAGGGCAAGGTGCGCAGCGTGTCGCCGAGCGTCGATCCAGCCACTCGCAATGGCCTGGTTTTTGTCGATTTGCCGCTGTCCACCGCAGCAGTGCGCGCCGGCGTCTTCGCTCGCGGCGAATTCGTACTCGGCAAGGCCAAGGCGCTGACCGTGCCGCATGCGGCCGTGGTGTTGCGCGAAGGCTTTGCCTACGTCTTCCGGCTGGAAGGCGAGGATCGCGTGGCGATGACCAAGGTGCAGATCGGCCGTCGTGCCGGTGAACGCATCGAGATTGTCGACGGGCTGCCCGCTGAGGCGCGCATCGTCGCCGGCGGCGCCGGTTTCCTGGCCGATGGCGACGTGGTCAAGGTCGTCAAAGACGCGGTAGGCGAGGCGAAATGAACGTTTCCTCCTGGTCGATCCGCAACCCGATCCCGGCCATCCTTTTCTTCCTGCTGCTGACGCTGGCCGGCATCATGGCTTTCAAGGCCATGAAGATTCAGCAGTTCATGGACATTGACCTGCCCATGGTGACGGTGACGGCGAGCCTGCCGGGCGCGGCGCCGGCGCAGATGGAAACCGAAGTCGGCCGCAAGATCGAGAACTCCGTGGCGACGCTGCAGGGCATCAAGCACATCTACACGAAGGTGCAGGATGGCACCGTGATTGTCACCGTCGAGTTCCGCCTGGAAAAGCCGACGCAGGAGGCGGTCGACGACGTGCGTGACGCCGTGTCGCGTATCCGCGCCGATCTGCCAGGCGATCTGAAGGACCCGGTGATCAGCAAGGTGAACCTGGCTGGCGCGCCGATCCTGACCTATACCGTGGCCTCGGCCCGGATGGACGAGGAGGCGCTGTCCTGGTTCGTCGATAACACCGTGGCCAAGGCCCTGCTCAGCGTGCGCGGCGTCGGCGCAGTGGCTCGCGTCGGCGGCGTCACGCGCGAGATCCGCATCGAACTCGACCCGGCCCGCATGCTGGCGCTCAATGCCACGGCGGCCGACATTTCGCGCCAGTTACGGCAGATTCAGCAGGAAGCCTCGGGTGGTCGGACCGATGTCGGCGGCAGCGAGCAGTCGGTGCGCACCATCGCCACCGTGCAGCGCGCCGAAGAACTGGCGGCGATGGATATCGTGCTGTCCGACGGCCGCCGTATCCGCCTCGACCAGGTGGCGGCGATCAGCGATACCGTCGGCGAACGGCGCACCGCCGCGCTGCTCAATGGCAAGCCGGTGGTCGGCTTCGAGATCACGCGCAGCCGCGGCGCAGGCGAGGTCGAGGTGGCCGACGCGATCCTCGTCGCGCTGGCCAAGCTGAAAGCCGAGCATCCCGATATCGAAATCACTGAGGCCTTCAATTTCGTCGATCCGGTGATCGAGAACTACGAAGGTTCGATGAAGCTGCTGATCGAGGGGGCCATCCTCGCCGTTATCGTCGTCTGGGCTTTCCTGCGCGACTGGCGGGCGACCCTGGTATCCGCCGCGGCGCTGCCGCTGTCCGCCATACCGACCTTCGCCGTGATGTACCTGATGGGCTTCACGCTCAACGTCGTGACCCTGCTCTCGATGTCGCTGGTGGTCGGTATCCTGGTCGACGACGCCATCGTCGAAATCGAGAACATCATGCGCCACCTGCGCATGGGCAAGACGCCGTTCCAGGCGGCGATGGAGGCCGCCGACGAAATCGGCCTGGCGGTGATCGCCACCACGTTCACGCTGATCGCCGTCTTCCTGCCGACCGCCTTCATGAGCGGTGTGGCCGGCAAATTCTTCGTGCAATTCGGGTGGACGGCGGCGATTGCCGTCTTCTTCTCGCTGGTCGTCGCCCGCATGCTGACGCCGATGATGGCCGCCTACATCCTGAAGCCGGTCGGCGACGAACATGCGCCGCCGCGCTGGCTGCGCATCTACGAAGGTTGGGCCGCCTGGTGCCTGAAGCATCGCTTCCTGACCACGCTGGCCGCGCTCGGCTTCTTCTTCGGTTCCTTCATGCTGGTGCCGCTACTGCCCAAGGGCTTCCTGCCGCCGGACGACGTGTCGCAGACGCAGATCTACGTCACCCTGCCGCCGGGCGTCACCTTCAAGGACACCTTCGCTGCCGCCGAGCAGGCGCGGGCGATTGCCGAGAAGCATCCGCATGTTCGCCTGGTCTATACGGCGGTCGGCGGCGGCAAGGCGGGCAGCGATCCGTTCGCGCCGAGCGGCGCGCCGGAAGTACGCAAGGCGACGCTGACCCTGAACCTGACGCCGCGCAAAGACCGCTCGGGGACCAGCAAGCAGCAGATCGAGGCCGAGTTGCGCCAGGCGCTCACGGCCATTCCCGGCGTACAGATCAAGGTTGGCCTGGCTTCCGGCAACGAGAAATACGTGTTGGTGCTGGCCAGCGAGAACGGCCAATTGCTCGCCGAGCATGCCCGCCTGGTCGAACGCGACCTGCGCACTCTGCATGGCATCGGTAACATCACGACGACGGCCAGCCTGGTTCGCCCGGAACTGGTCATCCGTCCCGACTTTGCCCGCATGGCCGACCTCGGCGTGACCTCGGCCGCCATCGCCGACACCCTGCGCATTGCCACCGCCGGCGACTACGACCAGGGCCTGGCCAAGCTCAACCTGCAGCAGCGGCAGATACCCATCGTGGTCAAACTGCCGCCGGCAGCACGTACCGATCTCGACCTGATCCGCCAGATGACCGTGCCCGGCAAGCACGGCCCAGTGCAGCTGGCCAATCTGGCCGACGTGCGCCTGGGTGGCGGGCCGGCCGAAATCGATCGCTACGACCGCCTGCGCAACATCAATTTCGAAATCGAACTGAACGGCCAGCCGCTCGGCGAAGTCGAGGTGGCGGCGCTCAAACTGCCCAGCCTGGCGCAACTGCCGCCAGGGGTCATGCAGACCACGGTGGGCGACGCCGAAACCATGGGCGAACTGTTCGCCAGTTTTGGTCTCGCCATGCTGACCGGGGTGCTATGCATCTACATCGTGCTCGTTTTGCTCTTCCACGATTTCGTGCAGCCGGTGACTATCCTGGCAGCGCTGGTGCTGTCGATTCCCGGTGCGTTCCTCGCCTTGTTCGTGACCGGTACCGCGCTGTCCATGCCCTCGCTGATCGGCATGATCATGTTGATGGGCATCGCGACCAAGAACTCCATCCTGCTTATCGACTACGTGATTCTGGCACGCCGGGAGCACGGGCTGGATCGCTGGAGTGCCCTGCTCGATGCCTGCCGCAAGCGGGCGCGGCCGATCGTGATGACGACGGTGGCGATGGGCGCCGGCATGATGCCGATTGCGCTCGGTATTGGCACCGATCCAAGTTTCCGTGCGCCGATGGCCATCGTCGTCATTGGTGGCCTGATTACCTCGACCTTCCTCAGTTTGCTGGTGATTCCGGTGGTCTTCACCTATGTCGATGACCTGATCGCCGGATTGCAGCGCCGAATGGGCAAAACACCGCACTGAATTTCGCCGAGGTTAAATCGGCGCCGAATGGGCTGACGTACAATGGCTGGGCGTTTCCCTGCCCCATCGCCGATGCTTAGTCAGCCCGTTCGCTCCCTGTTTTCCACCCGCCTCGGCCTGGCGATCGCCATCGTCGTCGGCTTGGCGCTCGTCTGGACAGCGACCGCCTACGATCTGTTCCAGGCGAAGCGGGCGCAGATCCGGATGGTAGAAAGCTCTGCGGTCTTCCAGGCCCAGGCTTTCGCCGAAAATGCCCAATCCAAGTTCAAGCGCCTCGATGAGTTGTTGCTCGATCTGCGTGATTCGTGGACTGGCGATCCCGGGCGTTTTGCCGATCTGGTCAGGCGTCGTCAGCAGGTGGTCGCCGATATTGCCTTTCAGGTTGCCGTTCTCGATCGCGATGGCTATGTCGCCTTCAGCAATCTGATCGCTCCCAAGGAGCGCATCTATCTCGGCGAGCGGGCGCATTTTCGTGTCCACGCCGACAGCTCGGCCGATCGGCTCCATATCAGCAAGCCCTTGCTGGGCAAGGTGTCGGGTAAATGGAGCATCCAGTTCACTCGCCCGATATTGCGCGACGGTCGCTTTAGCGGCGTGCTGGTGATTTCGGTTGCCCCGCAAAACCTGGTTTCCTTTGCCGAGAAGCTCAATCTGGAACAGGGGGCGGCTACCGGAGTGGTCGGAGACGATGGAGACATCATGGCGCGTCATCCTGACAACGACGTCTACATGGGGAAAAAACTGCCCCATGTTCCGTATCTGGATGGCAGCGGAAAAATCAGCGGCAATTTCATCAATGACACTGCGGCGGATGGAATCCGACGAACGGTCGGTTTTTACCGCCTGCCCGAGTACCGGATGACCTTCCATGTCGGTCACGACATGGAGCAGGTGCTGCTGCCCTACCATGAACATCGCCGTCTCGCGCTGATGATGGCCAGCGCAGCCAGCCTGCTGATCGTCGTGCTGGCCATATTGCTCTACCGCTCGCGACAGAAGCGGGCGGACGCCGAACAAAAGCTGCTGGACAGCCGAATGATGCTGCGCTCGGCCGTCGATACGATAGGCGAGGCCTTCGTGATCTACGACGCGGAGGATCGTCTGGCCTATTGCAACGAAGAATACCGACGCTTCTACCAGACCTCGGCCGATCTGCTGGAGCCCGGCAATACCTTCGAATACATCATTCGCACCGGGGCCGAGCGGGGGCAGTACCGGGAGGCCATCGGGCGTATCGATGATTGGGTGGCCGAACGCCTGGTGCAGCACCGGCGCGGCGACACCGACCTGATCCAGCCGCTCGACGACGGGCGCTGGCTGCGCATCAAGGAGCACAAGACGCCGGACGGCTATACCGTCGGTTTCCGCATCGATGTGACCGCCCTTTATCAGGCCAAGCAGGCGGCAGAGGCGGCCAACCGGGCGAAGAGTTCCTTCCTGGCGACCATGTCGCATGAAATCCGGACGCCGATGAACGGCATCCTCGGCATGGCCCAGTTGCTGTTGCAACCCGGCTTGCCGGAGGACGAGAAGCAGGAATATGTGCGGACCATCCTGAATTCCGGCCAGACCCTGCTCAGCCTGCTCAACGACATCCTCGACTTGTCGAAGATCGAAGCCGGCAAGCTGGAAATCCAGCCGGCGACGTTTGCCCCGGCCCAGATGCTGCACGAGATCAGCCTGCTTTTTGCCGGTAGCGCCCAGGAGAAACAGCTGACCCTGAGCGCAGTCTGGTCAGGGCCGGACGACGAGCATTACCGTGCCGACCCACTGCGCTTGCGCCAGATGCTGGCCAATCTGATCAACAACGCCATCAAGTTCACGGCGAGCGGCGAAGTCAGGGTATCCGGCACCCGGCTGAAGGAGGAGGGCGACGAAGCCATCCTCGAATTTGCCGTGACCGATAGCGGGATCGGTATTCCGCCGGAAAAACAGAAGTTGCTGTTCCATCCGTTCACACAGGCCGACAGTTCAACGACCCGGCAATTCGGTGGCACCGGATTGGGACTCTCCATCGTCAGTCGTCTGGCTGAGTTGATGGGGGGCGAGGTCGGGGTGGATAGCGCGCCGGGCCAGGGGGCGCGTTTCTGGTTTCGCATCCGGGCTCGCCGATTGCCGGCGGAGGCGGAAATGCGTTCGGCACCACGGGCGCCGGCAGCGGAAATGGCCAGGCCGGTGGTCGAGCAGTTCACCGGAACGGTGCTGGTGGTCGAGGACAATCTGATCAACAGCCGGGTCATCCGCGCCATGTTGGGCAAACTTGGAGTGCAGGTGGTTTGCGTCGAGAATGGGCAGCAGGCGGTGGATGCCCTGAAGCGCGGCGAAATCGTGCCTGACCTCGTGCTGATGGATATCCAGATGCCGGTCATGGACGGCCTCACTGCCACCGAGACCATCCGCCGCTGGGAAAGCGAGAGTGGCCGGCCGCGGCTACCCGTTGTCGCCTTGTCGGCCGGTGCCTTTGCCGAAGATCACGAGCGCTGCACTGCAGCCGGCATGGACGGTTTCCTGGCCAAACCGATCAACCACCACGAACTGCTTGCCGAACTGCACCGCTGGCTCGACCGCTAGTTGGCGTTCGCCGCGGCGCGTTCGGGCAGGAAGAAGCTGCGCGGCTGGTGGCGCAGGCGGCGACCGATGGCGGTGAGCAGCGGCCCCCAGTGTTCGAAGCGGATGCGGCGGGCGCCCAGCGCCGTGCGCAGGGCCAGCGCGAAGCTGACCGCCAGATTGGTCAGGCCGATCAGCGCGACGCCCAGACCCGCCCACAGGATGGCCTGCACGGCGAGATCGAACTGGAAGCCGGTCAGCGCGTAGCCGATATTGGCCGAGGCGAAGGCGATGTGGCGGATATCGAGCGGCAGCCCGAGGATGGTGCCGATAACGCCGGTCGAACCGAGCATGCAGCCGAACAGCAGGTTACCCATGATGCCGCCCAGACGGTCCTGAATGTAGTTGCCGACGCGTTCGGCACCGGCCTGGCCGGCGACGGCGCGTAGCCAGCGCAGGCGGGCGATGCGGGCACCGAATTCGGCGTAGGCGGCGTGGTTGTCGAAATAGCCACTGATCAGGCCGGACAGGAAGAGGTAGAAACCGGCGATGGCGGCGTGCGGTACGGCCCAGGCCAGGGGATTCAGGTCGGCCAGCAGATGGGCCGCTTTTTCGGTCGAAATGAGCGGTGCACCGTAGTAGTAGCTCAGCCCGAGGCCGAGGCCGATGGCGACCGGTAGCGCCATCATGACGTTGCCGGCGATAGCCGCCAACTGGCTGCGGCAAACGGCGGCCACCACATCGACCACCTTTTCCAGGTCGGCACTGCGGTTGGGTTTGATGTCGCCGAGCAGGCTGGCCAAAGTCTGCGCCGTCATGGCCGGCTGCTTGGTGGCGACGGTCATGCCGAGCAGATAGATGATCACGAAACCGAGACCGTAGATCATGCTGTAAAGAAAGGCTTCGACGAACAATGGGGCGTGCAATGCGGCCGCCTTGATCTTGAGCAGCGCCATGCAACCGATCAGCACGCCGGCGCCGGCGGCCGATGTCCACATGCCCCGGTAGTCGGCGCGCGTGTCGCAGATGTAGTGCTCGCCGGCACGGGCCGCGTTTTCGGTGACGCGCACGGCGAGCAGGCGGGACAGCTGGCTCAGGTAGAAGCGCAGGCTGTTGCGCCGGTTTTCCGCCAGGAAGGCGGTGCTGGCGAAACCGGTCCAGGCCGGCAGGGCGTCGTCGCTGGCCTGGCGGTTGTGGCCGGCAACCAGGATAGCGGTGAGCTCGGACAGACGGTCAAGGCTCTGCTCGCTGCGTGTCAGCAGGTAGGAAAGGTGAAGGCTGGTACCGATGCTGAGCGCGCGGCGGCGGATGCGTTGCAGGGCGGCCCGACATTGCTCGGCAATGACCAGTAGCTGGCTGCCATCGTCGATGGTCTTGTCCGCGTCTTCGAGGGCCTGGCGGAAGGCGTTGGTGAAGTCGAGCGCCTCGGCTGACAGGGCGATGAAGCTGGGGCGGTCGTCGTCGAAGTTGGGCGACGCACGCATCAGTTCGCTTTCGACGCCCAGGCCGCTAATGCGGTGGGCCAGCAACAGCACGGCGTCGAGCATCTGTTCGCGGATGCTGCGCCAATCGACGTCGCGCAACTCGCCGCTGGGGGCGAGCGCCGCCCACAAGCGTTGCCAATGTTCGACCGGCAGCTGTTCGAGCCAGCGCCAGTCGCTGGGTCGGTCGAAAATCAGGTGCAGGCAATCCTTCAGGCGGCGCTCGTCGTGTGCTTCGGGCAGCAGGCGGTTGCCCAGGATGCGCCACCATTCGGAGAAGAAGCCGGTGCCGGGCAGGATGCCGCTGTCGGTGAAGAAGGTCAGCAGGCGGCGGGTGGCCAGGAAGTGCACGACGTGACGGCGGAAGGCCGCAGCCAGGCCAGGGTCGGCTTCGAGCAGATGCAGCAGGGTGGCAAAGCGTTCCCCCGCGGCTTCGTCGCGTCGTCCGCGTGGCCGCAGCACGGCAACGAGCTGGCGCAACAGGGCGATGGGCTCGGCCGCGTCGTCGCGGAAGGCGTGCAGGGCGCGGGCGACCGGATCGGCGCCGGCCGGCTGCTTGCCGAGTAACCAATGAATCAGGGAGCGGAATTTGGCCATGTTCTGTTGGCCGGCGGGGCCGGCGCAGTCATGTGAATGCCGTTATAGTAAGCCGATGGGGTGGTGTTCCGGGGTAACAGTCGGTGACGGTTTTGCCAAACTGGTTAAACATAGGGGATTCGTAATAGAATTCACGGGCTTCTCATCCAAAATTCATACTCCAACTTTCAAGGGACTACTGAACATGAATTTCCTCACCAAATCCTTGGTTGTCGCCCTGCTGGCCGGCCTTGGCTTCGCTGCCACCGCCCAGGAACGCGTCTATCTGATCGACCAGCGCGACGTCGTCGCCAAGAGCGGCTTCGGCCTGTGCTGGCGTGATGGCTACTGGACCCCGGCCGCTGCCGCTGCCGACAAGGCCGGTTGCGAGTGCGACAAGGACCTGC
>JAYRMB010000023.1:0-34848 GCA_041904995.1 Azonexus sp. | reverse complement strand
GCGCGCTCAGCGCGGGTTCGGCGATGCGGGGTGCTGGGCTGATGCTGGCTTTCGGCCTGGGAACCTTGCCAAATCTTCTGCTGGCGGGCATCGTATTGGCTCGTCTGAACGAATTCGTGCGCCGGCCTGTCGTGCGCACTTTCTCCGGTCTGCTGGTGCTCGGTTTCGGCCTGTATGGAATGTTCGGCCTGCTGCGCCAGTTGGGCTGGCTGTGATCGTGGAGTGACCATGAAGATTCTATTGCCGGTCGACGGTTCTGAATGCGCGTTGCGCGCCGTCGATCATCTGATCGCCCATGCCGCCTGGTACCGCGAGGTGCCGGAAATTCACCTGTTGCACGTGCATCCGCCGATCCCCATCGGTCGCGTGCAGGCGCATGTCGGCGAAGATACGCTGAAAGCCTACTATCTCGAGGAAAGCCAGGCATCGCTGCTGGCCGCGCAGCAGAAGCTCGACGCGGCGGGCCGCTTTCATACGACCCACATCCATGTCGGTCAGCCGGCCGAGATCATTGCCAAAATGGCCAAAGAGTTGGGCAGCGACCTGATCGTCATGGGCACGCATGGCCGCGGTGCGGTGGCCGGGCTGGTCATGGGCTCGGTGGCCAATCGTCTGCTGCATTCAGCGCCCTGCCCGGTGATGCTGGTGCGATGAGCGAGTCGGCCGAGCCACGGGTCGTCGAGTTCGCCATTGGCGGCATGACCTGTGCCGCCTGTTCGACGCGGCTGGAGAAGGTACTCAATCGCCAACCCGGCATGCAGGCCAACGTCAATCTGGCGGCGGAACGGGCGCGGATACGCCTGTCTGGCGCTGCCGACGAGGCGGCGGTCATCGCTGCGGTCGGTAAGGCCGGCTTCCGGGCCGAGCTGGTTGACGCCGGTACGCGCGAACGCGAGAAAGCCGAGAAACAACGGGCCTACCAGCAGGAAATCGTCCGCTTCTGGATCGCTGTCGCCCTGTCCTTGCCGCTGGCTGGACAGATGTTGTTCATGTTCGGCGAACACGGTCACGCCAACGAATTGCCGCGCTGGCTGCAACTGGTGCTGGCAACGCCCGTCCAGTTCTGGATTGGCTGGCGTTTCTACGACGGTGCCTACAAGGCGCTGCGCGGCGGCGGGGCCAATATGGACGTGCTGGTGGCCTTGGGTACCAGCATGGCCTGGGGCTTCTCGACAGTAGTTACGCTGTTTGGGCTGCCACAGCACGTCTATTTCGAGGGCGGGGCGGTGGTTATCACGCTGGTCCTGCTTGGCAAATTGCTCGAAGCGCGAGCCAAGGCGCGCACCTCTGAAGCCATCGAGGCCTTGATCCGCCTGCAGCCGAAGACGGCCCGCGTCGAGCGCGACGGACAGTGGCTGGAAATGCCCGTCGATGTCTTGATGCCGGGCGATGTCTTCCTCGTTCGGCCCGGCGAGAGCGTGCCGGTGGATGGCGAGGTGATCGACGGCGAATCGAGCCTCGACGAGGCGATGCTCACAGGAGAGAGCATGCCCGTGAGCAAGCGCGCCGGCGACCGAGTATTTGCGGCCACCGCCAACGGGCAGGGCGCGTTGCGCTGCCGTGCCGTCGGGGTCGGCGAGCACACCTTGCTGGCCGGCATCATCCGCATGGTCGGCGAGGCGCAAGGGTCGAAGGCGCCGGTGCAGCGGCTGGCCGACAAGATTTCCGGGATTTTCGTTCCAGCCGTCTGTGCCGTGGCGCTCGTCACCTTCATCGGTTGGTGGTTCTATGCCGGCGATTTTGCCGAGGCGCTGGTCAATGCGGTGGCCGTGCTGGTCATCGCCTGCCCGTGTGCGCTTGGCCTGGCGACGCCGACGGCGATCATGGTCGGAACCGGGCAGGGCGCACGGGCCGGCATCCTGGTCAAGAATGCGGAGGCGCTGGAGCGGGCCGAGCGGATCGGCGTACTGGCGCTGGACAAGACCGGGACCCTGACACAGGGTCGGCCGGTGGTGACCGATATTGTCGTGCGCGGCATCGAGCGCGATCAGGCGCTGGCCTGGGCCGGTGCACTGGAGCACAACTCCGAGCATCCGCTGGCGCGCGCCGTGATCGAGGCCGCTGCTGCGGTGCACCTGCCGAAAACGGCAAATTTCAAGGCAACGCCGGGCTGCGGTGTAGAGGGCGAAATTGACGCTCGGACTCTGCGTCTTGGTGCGCCGGCCTGGATCGGCTGCCCCGAAGATGTGCAAGTCGCCGCTTTGCAGCAGACCGGCAAGACGGTGATCGTGTTGGCCGAGGGCGAAACTGTGCTCGCCATCTTTGGCATTGCCGATGCCCTGCGCCCGACTTCGCGCCAAGCCGTCGAGCGCCTGCGTGCGCAAGGGATTCGCGTGGTCATGCTGACCGGCGACAACGCCCAGACGGCCGCGGCGATTGCGGCCGAGGCCGGTGTAGACGAGTTTCGCGCCGGCATTCTGCCCGGCGACAAGGCGGCGGCGATTGCCGAACTGAAACGCGATGGCGTGCTGGTGGCCATGGTCGGCGACGGCATCAACGACGCGCCGGCGCTGGCGGCGGCCGATGTCAGCTTCGCCATCGGCGCCGGTTCCGATGCAGCCATCGAGGCGGCCGATGTGACGCTGATCCGCAACGATCTGCTCGGCGTGGTCGATGCCATCGATCTGTCGCGGGCGACGCTGCGCAAGATTCGCCAGAACCTTTTCTCTGCCTTCATCTACAATACGCTCGGTATTCCGCTTGCTGCCTTGGGTTGGCTCAGTCCGATGGTGGCGGGGGCGGCCATGGCGATGAGTTCGGTCTCCGTAGTCTCGAACTCCTTGCTGCTCAAGCGTTGGCGACCGAACGCCAAACGCTGATACAGGATAATTCGGGCACTCAGGATGAGCGGAACAGTGATCAAACGGCGATTGGAGCAGGAAATGGCCGGCGAGGGCGGCTACGCGCAGCGTGGTGGTGCGGCGGGTGAGGCCGATATGGCCTTGCGCAGTGCCATGGATGCCGTCCAGGTTGGCCTCTTTGTGCTGCAGGACCAACGTGTTGTCTATGCCAATCCCTGCTTGTGCCGGCTCTTCGGCTATGCCGCCGATGAATTGGTCGGGGCGCGCGGCTTGCTCGATCTGTTCGATGCCGAATTCCACCCAATGCTGGTACAGCAGTGGCTGCCCGGCGAAACCGTCGGCGGGGCCGGGCTGGAGCTGACGGCGCGACGCCAGGACGGTTCCGAATTCCCGGTGACGCTACTCGGTGCGGTGTCGTGGTTCGCCGGCAAGCCGGCCATCGTCGGCACTGTTTTCGATCTGACTTCGCAGAAGGCGGCCGAGGCGAAGATTCGCGAACTGGCCGAGTTCGATGCCCTGACCGGCCTGCCCAACCGCCGCCTGTTGCGCGACCGGGTGACGCAATTGCTCGCCGTGGCCGAACGCGACAGTACGCCGGTGGCGGTGATGTTCGTCGATCTCGACCACTTCAAGCGGGTCAACGATTCTCTCGGCCACAGCATCGGCGACGAGCTGCTCTGCGCCGTGGCGCAGCGGCTGGGGACCGTGGTTCGCCGTGGCGATACCCTGGCCCGCCTGGGCGGCGACGAGTTCGTGCTGGTCATGCCCGGCCTGCATACGGCGACGGCGGCGGATATCGCTCGCCGCCTGGCCGAGGAGTGTTCCCAGCCCTTCGCCATCGGTGGGCACGAACTGACGGTGACGCCGTCGATCGGGATCAGCGTCTATCCGCAGGACGGCGAGGATATCGAAACGCTACTGAAGAACGCCGATGTGGCGATGTACAAAGCCAAGGAACTGGGAAGGAATACGTTCCAGTTCTTTGCCGCCGACATGAACACGGCGACGCTCGACCGCCTGCTGATGGAAAGCAACCTGCGCCGGGCTCTGAAACAGAAGGAATTCGTACTGCATTACCAGCCGCTGGTCAGCCTGCGCAGCGGCCTGATCGTTGGCGTCGAGGCGCTGATCCGGTGGCAGCACCCCGATCTCGGCTGCATCATGCCGGACCGCTTCATCCATGTGGCCGAAGAAACCGGCCTGATCAACCAGATCGGCGACTGGGTGTTGATCGAGGCCTGCCATCAGGCGCAAGCCTGGATCGAGCAGGGGCTGGCGCCATTGACCATGGCCGTCAACGTGGCGCCGGGACAGTTCCGCCAGGCCGGCTTCGTCGAAGCGGTGGCCGGGGCGCTCGGCATGTCCGGGTTGGAACCCGGCTTGCTAGAACTGGAAGTGACCGAGCGTACGGTGATGCACGAAGCCGATCTCAACATGGGCACGCTCAACGCGCTGCATCGCATGGGGGTCGAACTGTCGCTCGACGATTTCGGTACCGGCTATTCGTCGCTCGCCTATTTGAAGCGCATCCCGGTCGGCAAGCTGAAGATCGACCGTTCTTTCGTATGCGACCTGGTGACCAATGCCGACGACCAGGCCATTGCCTCGACCATCGTCAGCATGGGGCGCAACCTGCGCCTGACCGTGCTGGCCGAGGGCGTCGAGACGGCAGAGCAGTTGCAACTGTTGCGCAACATGGATTGCGACATGGCGCAGGGCTACCATTTCAGCCGTCCGCTCGCGGCCGATCAACTGAGCGATTTGCTGCGCCGGCAACCCTTCACCTTCTAGGAAACTCCGCAATGGAAAACACCGTGATCAAGATCGGCGGCATGAGCTGCCAGGGCTGCGTCAAGAACATCACCGGCGTGCTTACCGGCTTGGCCGGAGTATCGGCGGCAGATGTGTCGCTCGATGCCGCCGAGGCCAAGGTGAGCTTCGATCCCGCCGCCGTCAGCCGCGAGGCCTTGATCGGCGCCATCGAGGACGCCGGCTTCGACGCCGAATAAAAATACGAACCCAGAGAACAGCGATGGCCGAAGAAAAACTCCGATTGACCCAACTCTCCCATGGCGGCGGCTGCGGCTGCAAGATTGCGCCCGGTGTGCTGGAGCAGATTCTCAAGGGCATGCCGCCTGGCATCGTGCCGCCGCAATTACTGGTCGGCACCGAGACCAGCGACGACGCAGCGGTCTATCAGATCAACCGCGAGCAGGCCATTGTCGCGACGACCGATTTCTTCATGCCCATCGTCGACGACCCCTACGATTTCGGGCGGATTGCCGCGACCAACGCCATTTCCGACATCTATGCCATGGGTGCGACGCCGCTCTTTGCGCTGGCGCTGGTCGGCATGCCGGTCAAGGTGCTGCCGATGGAAACCATCGGCAAGATTCTCGAAGGCGGTGCCGCCGTGTGCAAGGAGGCGGGCATTCCGATCGCCGGTGGTCATACCATCGATTCGGTCGAGCCCATTTACGGTCTGGTCGCCATCGGCATCGTCAATCCGCAGCACCTGAAGCGCAATGCCGGCGCCCAGCCGGGCGACAAGCTGATCCTGGCCAAGCAACTCGGGGTCGGCGTTTATAGCGCCGCCTTGAAGAAGGACTTGCTGCACGCCGCCGATTACGAGGCGATGATCGCCAGCACCACTCAACTCAACACCCCGGGGCCGCTGCTCGCTTGCCTCGACGGTGTGCATGCGCTGACCGACGTGACCGGTTTTGGCCTGCTCGGGCATCTGCTCGAAATCTGTCGCGCTAGCCAGGTGCGGGCCCAGGTGAAATTCGCCGACCTGCCGTTGTTGCCGCGTGCCCGCGAATTTGCCGAGGCGGGCCACATCACCGGCGCCTCAGGACGCAACTGGGCGAGCTACGGTCACGATGTGACCCTGGCCGATGGCCTGGGCGATACCGCCCGCGCCTTGCTGACCGACCCGCAGACTTCCGGTGGCCTGTTGGTGTCGTGCACGCCGGATACGGTAACTGAAGTGCTGTCGCTCTTCCTGCAACAGGGCTTCACGCATGTCTCGGTGATTGGTGAAGTCGGTGACGGTGCCGCCGGGGTTGAGGTGGTCTGAGCGCGCGCAATATCGCACCAGCGAAAAGCCCTTGGTTTCTGCCAAGGGCTTTTTTGCATTTTTGGCCCGTGCACCGCAGCAGTCAGCTAAATGCGAAATGCTCTTGATTGAGAACTGTTCTCAGTTATAATCGAATCAGCCAGCCAGTATTCCAGCGCGCTTGCCCGGATCAACGGGCCATGAGCAGCGCCAGGGTCGCCAGCCAGACATTTTCGATGACTCGCTCCGGCCCCCATGTTTTCTCGCCTTTCCTGCCCCATTTTCCGTTCTGCCGCTCCGACCGATGCCGTCGCTGCTTCCCAGCGTCGTAGCCGCTGGTTGTCGCTGCTGCTCAAAATCCACTGGATGAGCTCGGCCATTTGCCTGCTGGGCATGGTGCTGTTCAGCGTGACCGGCATCACGCTGAATCATGCGACGCAGATCGAAGCCAAGCCGCACATCGTGCGCAGCCAGGCGACCCTGCCGGCTTCCTTTCTGAATGGCTTGAAGCAGCAGGCTGAGTCCGGGCAGGTGTTGCCGGCGCATGTGCGCGACTGGGCGCGTCAGGAATTTCACATCGATCTTGCCGAGGCGCGGGCCGAATGGTCGGCCGAGGAAATCTACTTTCCGCTGCCCAAGCCGGGTGGCGATGCCTGGTTGCGCATCGACCTCGAATCCGGCGAGACCGAGTTCGAGGCGACGGATCGCGGCTGGATTTCCTGGTTGAACGACCTGCACAAGGGGCGCCACACGGGTTCGGCCTGGAGTCTGTTCATCGATGTCTTTGCCGTGGGCTGCCTGCTGTTTTCGCTGAGCGGCCTGCTTGTCCTCAAGATTCACGCCGTGCAACGTCATTCGACCTGGCCGCTGGTCGGCCTCGGAGTGTTGATTCCTGCCTTGCTGGCGCTGCTTTTCATCCATTGATCCCCACAGGAATAGCCATGAATAAAAATCGACTTTGTTTGTTCGCCAGCTTGCTGGCGGCAGCGCCGGCTTTTGCCGCCGAACTCTCGGTCAAGATCGAGTTGCCGCAACTGCAGGTGGCCGAATACCACCGCCCGTACATCGCTGCCTGGTTGGAGCGTGGCGACGGGCAGGTCACGCAACTCGCCGTGTGGTACGACCAGAAGAAGAAGGATAACGGCGGCACCAAGTGGCTGAAGGACCTGCGTCAGTGGTGGCGCAAGGGCGGTCGCGACCTGCAGGTGCCGGTCGACGGCGTGACCAGCGCCACCCGTGCACCGGGCATCCATACGCTGAACTACACGGTTGGCAAGGCGCCGCTCGATAGCCTGGCGGCCGGCAACTACACGCTATTCGTCGAAGCCTCGCGCGAAGCGGGTGGGCGCGAAGTGGTCAAGCTGCCCTTCGTCTGGCCGGTCAAGGAAGCCAAGATGGTCAGCGACAAGGGCCAGGAAGAACTCGGCAACGTCAGCCTGCAAGTCAAACCCTGAGGAGGAGAAGGACCATGCAAACATTCAAGAAAAGCCTGATGGCAGTCGCCTTGCTGGCGGCCATTTCGAGCGCCCACGCCCATCGCCAGTGGATGCTGCCGTCGTCCAGTCAGGTCGAAGGCAAGGAGCCCTGGGTCACGGTCGACGCCGCAGTGTCGGAAGATTTGTTCGACATCGGCGCCAATGCGCTGAAGTTGGATGGTCTGGTCATCACCGCGCCAGACGGTAAGGTCGTGGCAGCGGATCAAACCAGTGTCGGCAAGCAGCGCGCCAGCGTGGATTTAAAGCTGACCCAGAAGGGCACCTATCGCTTTGTGCTGGCTTCCGAAACGGCCATGGCCAGCTACAAACTGAACGGTGAAACCAAGCGCTGGCGCGGTAATGCCGCCGACTTGAAGAAAGAGATTCCGGCCGGGGCTGAAGAACTGACGGTGAGCACTACTGTCGGTCGCCTGGAAACCTACGTGACCAACGACAAGCCGAGCAAAGAGGTCATCAAGCCGGCAGGCACTGGGCTGGAGCTGATTCCGCTGGAGCATCCGACCGAATACCTGTCCGGGCAAAAGGCACGTTTCCGCTTCCTGCTCGACGGCAAGCCGGCAGCCAACCTGAAGGTTGCCATCGTCCCGGGCGGTGTGCGTTATCGCGGTGTGTTGAAGGAAACGGCGGTGACCACCGATGCCAACGGCGAGTTCTCGGTGACCTGGCCGATGCCGCAGATGTACTGGATCAACGCCAGCTACCCGCCGCGCGTCGAGGTGCCGGAAGGCCAGCCGCGTCCGCCGATGCCGGCCAAGCGCTACAACTATGGCGGTACCTTCGAGGTGTTGCCGCAGTGATCGCTGGTTTTAGCGGCCGGCTTGCCGGCCTATGCTGACTCTCGAACCGGCGCGGCTGGTAGCCGCGGCCGGGCTCTTGTTGATCTATATCGCTTTATGCGCCTGGGCTTGGCAGCGCGCCCGTGCTGCCCGCCTGGCTGCTGTGCTCGACGGCAATACCGCCTGGACCGTGGTTTACGCCAGCCAGACCGGCGCGGCGGAATCGCTGGCCCGGCAAGCTGCGGCCGCTTTGCTCCACTCCGGCGAGGTTGCCTGCTTCGCACTCGATCAGCTGACGGCAGGTCATCTGCAGGCGGGTGGCCGTTTCCTGTTTGTCGTCAGTACGCACGGGCAAGGCGAAGCGCCGGACAATGGGCGGCATTTCGCTCAACGTTTGATGGGGTCGGAGATCGACCTGTCGCATTTGGAATTCGGTCTGCTTGCGCTGGGCGACCGTAACTATCCAGATTTCTGTGCCTTCGGGCGGAATCTCGCAGGATGGCTGGTCGGACAAGGAGCCCGTGCCGGTTTTTCTCCCATCGAGGTCGATCGGCTCGATCCGCAGGCGCTGGCAGTTTGGCGTGGACATCTGGTTGAGCTCCACGGTGCAGATGAACTGGAACTGGCCGACGACTGTGCTTTTTTGCCTTGGCGGCTGGTGCACCGCAGACATCTGAATCCGGGCAGCCAGGGCGGTGAGGTGCATGAGCTCCACTTCGTGCCGGTTGACCATCAGGTCGACTGGCAATCCGGTGATCTGGCGCTGTTGCGTCATCCTGAGGAAGATGGGGCGTTACGAGAATATTCGATCGCCTCCTTGCCAGCTGAGGGGGAACTCAGGCTCTTGGTTCGCCGCGCGCAACGCGACGACGGTTCAGTCGGTCTGGTCTCCGGTTGGCTGACTAGGGATTTGCCGCTACAGGGCGAAGTTCAGTTGGCGATTCGAGCGCATCGCGCTTTTCGGCTTGAAGACAACCTGATGCGACCGGCCATTTTCATCGGTAACGGTGTCGGGCTGGCTGGCCTGCGCGCTCATATCGCCGCCCGCATTGCGCACGGGAACGCCGATAACTGGCTGCTCTTCGGCGAGCGCAATGTGACGGCCGACTATCACTGGCAGCAAACCTTGGAAGGCTGGCAATTTAGCGGGCATTTGCGTCACCTGGATGTCGTGTTTTCGCGCGATGGCGCTGGCCCGTCTTATGTTCAAGCCCGGTTGGCTACCGAGTCTTCACGATTGCGCGAGTGGGTTGATCGTGGCGCAGCCATTTATGTCTGCGGTAGTCGGCAAGGCATGGGTGAGGGCGTCGATCTCGTCCTGCGGGAAGCGCTCGGCGAAGATAGGCTGACGGATTTGGCGCTATCCGGTGCTTATCGCCGCGATGTGTTTTAGAGGAGAAAAAACATTAACAATTTGTTGCAGATGTAAATGCGAACGATTATCATATGACCTAAGTAAAGTTTAGCCAGCCATCTAAGGTCAGCGCACTCGCGACGTCCACGGAAGCCAGCCAATTCCAGTTATCAATTAATAAGGAAAAAGGTCTATGGCACACATCCGTAGTCGCAAACACCCCAACTCGTCCCATCTTCTCGCTTTGGTCGCCGCTGCCCTGCCGGTAGCGGTCGGGGCACAGGAGGCTGAAACCTCGCTGCCCCCCATGACGGTCAAGGCCGGGGCCGAAGTGCCGTACAAGGTCGAAAAATCGGCGAGTCCGAAATTCACCCAGCCGCTGATCGATACCCCGCAAACGGTACAGGTCATCAAGAAGGAAATCCTGCAGGAGCAAGGTGCAGCCACGCTGATGGAAGCGCTGCGCAATACCCCGGGTATCACCATGCAATTGGGTGAGGGGGGAAATACCTCGGCCGGCGATACTTTCATGATGCGCGGTTTTTCGACGCAGAACGCTACCTTCATAGACGGCGTGCGCGACCTTGGCGCGATCACCCGTGATGTGTTCAACCTCGATCAGGTTGAAGTCGTGAAGGGGCCTGCCGGCGCCGATATTGGCCGCGGTGCCGCTTCCGGTTACATCAATCTGATTTCCAAGCTGCCCACTCTGGACAGCCTGAATCAGGCCAGCATCGGGTATGGCACGGCGGACAAGAAGCGCCTGACCGCCGACATCAATCAGAAATTCAGCGACAACGGCGCTTTCCGCCTGAACGTCATGGCCGCTGATGGCGGCGTCGACGGTCGTGATCGAGTCAGCAACTCCAGCTACGGCATTGCACCCTCGGTGGCCTTCGGTCTCAATTCGCCGACGCGCGTCTATCTGTATTCCCAACACATCCGCCAGGACAACGTTCCGGATGGCGGTATTCCGACCATCGGCCGCGAAGGTTTCTACAAGGCAGTGGCGACGGGGACAAACGCCGTGAGCGCTGCGCAGTCCGCTGCCATCAATGGGGCAGGCAAGGTTGATAACGAAAAGTACTACGGCGGGCGCGACGACTACGAGCGCGTCAATGCCGATATGGTCACGGCCAAAGTCGAGCACGATTTTGGCCGTGGCACGATCCTGCGTAACCTGACTCGCTACGGCAAGACCACGATGGACCGCCGCATGCTGGTGCCGGGAACGCTGGCTGGTGCCAACGTTCCAAACCTGGCTGATCGTTCGACCTGGACGGTGACTTTGACCCCGCAGGGCACGGATCAGGAAAACGAGATTTTCGCCAACCAGACCAATCTGAACACGGAATTCAACACCGGCTTTGTCAAACACTCGCTGTCGGCGGGCGTTGAGTTGATGTACGAGCGCCAGCGTACTGAGTCCTTCTGCACCTCGTCGACCAACTGTCTGACTGGTCAGACCGTACCGGCGACCATGCGCGCCAATCTGTACAACCCGAGCTACGGCGCTTTCTCGTCTTCGCTGCAGAAGACCGGGGCCTATACCGACGGTTCGACCTTCACCACGGCCTTGTATGCCTTCGATACGCTGAAACTGTCGGAAAGCTGGCTGGTCAATGGCGGTTTCCGTTTCGAGCGCTACAAGACCAAGACCGAGGGCGCATCGGTGACCGATATCGATCCTTCGGCTGCCACCAATTACCGCTTGGTGCGCAATGCCGACATGGAAGTTTCCGACAACCTGCTGAGCTGGAAGGTCGGTGCGGTGTACAAGCCGGCCGAGAATGGCAGCATCTATGTGGCGTACGCCAATTCGCTGACGCCGCCGGGAGGGGGTAACTTCGCCCTGTCTTCCTCGGCAAGCTCCAGCGACAACGCCGCGCTCGATCCGCAGGAAACCACCAACATCGAACTGGGCACCAAGTGGGATCTGTTCGACAAGCGCCTGAACCTGACGGCCGCGCTCTACCGTACCGAGAACGACAAGCAGGTTTCGGCCAATCCGGACGGCACCTACACCCAGTACGGCAAGACACGGGTGCAAGGCGTCGAACTGGCGGCAGTCGGCCAGATCACCAACTTCTGGCAGGTTTCCGCCGGTGTCGCCACCATGGAAACCAAGGCGCTGGATAGCTACAGCTACAGCACCACGACCTTGACGACCACCGAATCGAGCGGTGTCCGCTGGTCGCCCGATCTGACGGCGACACTGTGGTCGTCCTACACCTGGGGTCCGCTAACCATTGGCGGCGGGGCGCGTTACCTGTCCGAGCAGAAGCGGGTCGTGACCGCCGGTACCGACCTATCGACGCAGAACATGCCGAAGATTCCGTCCTACTGGGTGGCTGACATGATGGCGGCCTACTCGGTGAGCAAAAACGTCAATCTGCGCCTGAACGTCTATAACCTGTTCGACAAGGAATACATCGCCACCTTGAACAACAACGGCAACCGCATGACCCTCGGTACGCCCCGTTCGGCCATGCTGACCGCCAACTTCCAGTTCTGATCGATGAACTGATCAACCACGGGAGGCTCGCCGCAAGGCCGGCCTCCTTTACTTTTTGGAGCCCGCCATGTTGCTGCACGTACCGCAAGTTCTGACCAAGGCCGAAGTCGCCGATATCCGCCAACGGCTCGATGCCGCCGGCTGGAGCGACGGTTCGGTGAGTGCTGGGGCTCAGGCGGTCAACATCAAGCAGAACCAGCAACTGGCCGCCGATTCGCCGGCCTTCGCCGAGTTGTCCCAGCGTATTGCCCAGGCATTGAGTCGTCACCCGCTTTTCGTTTCGGCGGCATTGCCAAAACATATCCTGCCGCCGATGTTCAATCGTTATGAAAACGGCGGTCATTATGGCAATCACATCGATAACGCAATTCAGATTGATCGGTTCAGCGGTCAGAAAATCCGCACCGATGTGTCGACCACGGTTTTCCTATCGGAGCCGGAGGAATACGAAGGCGGCGAATTGATCGCCGAGGACAGCTACGGCTGCCACGAGGTCAAGTTGGCCGCTGGTGATGCCATCGTCTATCCGTCGACCAGCCTGCACCGCGTCGAGCCGGTGACCTCAGGCGTGCGCATCGCCTCCTTTTTGTGGACGCAAAGCCTGGTACGCGATGCCTGGCGGCGCGCCATGTTGTTCGATCTCGACATGACCATCCTGAAGTTGCGCGGCCAGATCGGCGATAACCCGGAAGTGGTTGCCCTGACCGGGCACTATCACAAGCTGCTGCAGCAGTGGGCGGAGTAAGGCGGTGGCGGTTCATCCCTTGCCGCCGCTGACGGCGATTCCAGCACACCTCGTGTCGGCCGCCGATTACGAAGCGGCTGCAACCAGCCATCTCGATGCCCGGGCCTGGGCCTACTTGCAGGGCGGCGCCGCGGACGAAATCACGCTGCAAGAAAACATCGAGGCCTTCCGTCAGCTCCGCCTGTTGCCGCAGATGCTGAATAATCTGCGCGGTGGACATACCGCCATCGAGTTGTTTGGCCAGCAGATGGCGCATCCGATCATGCTGGCGCCGGTGGCTTACCAGCGCTTGTTCCATCCGGCCGGCGAACTGGCTGTGGCGCAGGGGGCGGCAGCCATGCAGGCCGGCATGGTGATCAGTGCCTTCACTTCGATGCCATTGCCGGAAATCGCCGCCCAAACAACCTCGCCCTTGTGGTTCCAGCTTTATTGGCAAGGTTCGCGCGAGGCTTCGCTGGCACTTGTCCAACTCGCCGAGGCTAACGGCTGCCGGGGGCTGATGTTTACCGTGGATGCGCCGGTCGCTGGAGTGCGTAATCGCGAACAGCGAGCTGGTTTTTGTCTGCCGCCGGGCATTGCTGCGGTGCACATCGAAAATACGGCAAAAACCGCGAACGGCTTGCCTGGCGGTGGCGGCGTTTTCGACACTCTGATGGCGGCGGCTCCGACTTGGGATGATGTCGCCTGGCTGGCCGGAAAGACGAAACTGCCAATTGTGCTGAAGGGCATCCTGCATCCGCTCGACGTGCGTCGTGCCATCGATGTCGGCGCGCAGGGCATTGTCGTTTCCAATCACGGCGGGCGCGTCCTCGACACCGTTCCAGCCACCATCGAATTGCTGCCAGCACTGAAAACGGTGGCCGGCGATCATCTCAAAATCCTGCTTGACGGCGGCATCAGGCGCGGTAGTGATGTCTTCAAAGCCTTGGCACTTGGCGCGGATGCGGTCTTGATTGGCCGTCCGGCCATGCATGCCCTGGCAGTGGCCGGTGCACTCGGTGTTGCTCATCTGTTGCGCCTCTTGCGTGAGGAACTGGAAGTCACCATGGCGCTATGCGGTTGCCGCGATATTGCCGCGATTGATGCGCAGTTCCTGCTCAATCCACCCTAAGTAGCGGCTTTTACACATTTTTTACGTTTTGTTGCGGCGAAAACAGAAATTGATTTGAGAAAATTGCGGCGCGCCCCAAAAGGGCTAATACCGCTCTAGCCAGCCGCCGCCAGCAAAGGGTATTGCAGAAACCCCCAGACAGGAGTTCTACCATGCGCCCCAACGCATACAGAGAAATTGGCGGCTTGATCGGTACCGGCATCGTCTTGCTTGGAACCGGCGCACTGCACGCTCAGGAAACCGTGCTCTCCGAAGTGCAGGTTTCCGCCAAGTCCGAAGCCCAGGAAATCCGTCGCAACGCCTCGGCCGGCAAGCTGGTGTTCGACCGGGAAGAACTCGATACCCTCGATGCGGCCAGCGTCGGTGAATTGCTGCGCAAGCTGCCGGGTACCGGCATGTTTACTGATATGGATAGCGGTCCACGTGGCCGCGGTCGCGGGCCGGATCGCAACATGCCGCAGATTCTGGTCGACGGTCAGCCATTGCCGGGCGGCGACCGTAATCCGATGACGGCCTTACGCCTGCCAGTCGAAATGATCGAGCGCGTTGAAATCATCCGCAACAGCACGGCAGAGTTTCCGGTGCTCAATCCGGCTGGGGTGATCAACCTGATCATGCGCGATGTGCCGCCCAAAGCGACGCGCGGGCTCAAGATTGGCGCCGGAGCGGTCGGCGGCGACCCACAGTTCCGTCTTGAAGGGCAATACGGCGAGCCGGATGGCGATTCGGGCTACCTGCTTTCCGGAGCCATCAACCAGCGCCCGAGTTCAGGCAAGCGCGAGATGGATGCAACGACCTACACGGCCGGCGTGCCGAGCGGTCAGATCAGTGAAGATTCCAGCTATTCCGGGACCGACACCAACATCACGTTGTCACCGCGTTTTTCCTGGAAGTTTGGGGGTAATCAGCGTTTTACGCTCAGCCCATTCTTTTCTCATACCGAGGATGAGCGGACGACCAAGGTGACGCGCAACACCAGTGGTGTCGCGAGCAGCGACAACGAACGTGACGAATCGCGCCGCACCATGGGGCGGCTGGGCACCGAATGGCGCCTGAGTGGCGCCCAAGGGGCTGAGACAACGGCCAAGTTCATTGTCCAGGGGGAGAGCGACAGTGCCGACAAGCTTTCCAGAAAATTTGATTCTGGTGGCGCGCTGACGTCATCAACCAAGGATCGGACCGAGCGCACCGAAACGGAGTGGATTGGCGATTTGCGCACCAAGCGTCTCCTCCTCGATGCTCACGTTGTCACCGTCGCCGGCGAATTGCGCGGCAAGTCGAGCGAGGATACGCAGCGGCGTAGCGGCAGTCAGACCTCTTATACGGAAGCCGAGCTCAAGGAAAACCGTCAGGTCGTCTGGGCACAGGATGAGTGGCAGATGTCCGAACGCCATTTGATGACGCCGGGTCTGCGCTGGACCTATCTGCAGACCCAGATCGATGACAGCAATTCCGGCGAAATCGAACGAAAGTTCCGTGCGCTTGACCCGTCGCTGCACTACCTGTGGCAGGTGACAGATCAGTGGAACATGCGTGCCAGCATTGCCCGCAACAGCCGTGTGCCATTCTCGCGCGAGTTGCTACCAGTGACACGCCTGTCCAGCGGGACCAATTCGTCGAGCAACCCGGATCGCGGTGGTAATCCTAACCTCGAACCCGAGCGTCTACGCAGTATCGAGGCGGGTGTCGAATATTTCCTCGACCAGCGTGCCGGCACCGTTGGCCTGTCAGCCTTCCATCGCCAGGTGCAGAATTACACGCAACGCCTCACCCAGCAGGAGTCAGGCCGCTGGGTCGAACGACCGTACAACGTGGGCGAGGCTGAGCTGCGTGGACTAGTTTTCGATTTCAAGAGCAAGATGATTGCGCTCGGCCTGCCGGCCCTGACCGTGCGCGGCAATGCTGCCTATACGCACACCCGAATGCTCGACAAGGTTGAAGGTCTGGGGGCGGGGGAAGGGCCGCGCAAGAGCGCCAACATCGGTGCTGATTACGAGATTTCGTCATTGCGTCTGACGTTGGGCGGTAACTTCAACTATGTTTCAGCGCTGGATCGTGAGAGCAGCGCTACGGTCAAGCAACTTCAGGGCGCTCGCAAGCAACTCGATATCTACGCCTTGTACAAGATCGACCGCCAGGTTGCATTGCGTTTCTCGGCTCAGAACATCACCAAGGAAGATCGACGCAACTATCTGACCGAAACTGACAGCAGCGGCGCCTTGTTGCGAACCGAGGAGGATTTCACTCCAGGGCGTGCCAGTTACATGCTGACGCTTGAAGCCAAATGGTGACTCCAGAAATGCCAAAGCCGGGAGAATTCCCGGCTTTATGGTTTTTATCGCCCGACAAGTGTAGGTCAGGACTGCAGGCTCGCTTCAGGCGGCCTGCAACATTGCTGGCGACGCCTTGCCTATCGTGGCGTGGGCTTCGCGCAGGCATTCGTGGGCGCAGGTGGCGCAGCGTCCGCAGTCGCGGGTGACGCCGAGGTCGCGGCGCAGATCCTTCAGCGTGCGGGCACCGCTTTCGGCGGCCTCGCGAATCTGGCGATCGGTGACGGCTTTGCACACACAAACGTACATGACGGGTCTCCGCGGAGGTGAATAAGTAATGCGAACAATTCGCATTGTAGTTAAATGAGAATCGGTGTCAATACCATTTTCAACTGAATTCGCTTTGTTTGATTTGCCACAGAAACTGGGGTGTTTTTCCGTTTCCCGTCATGGAGTTGCAAATTGTGGTCCACCATCGGCCATAAAAGAAAAAAGCCGCGGCAATGCGCGGCTTTTTGGGTCTGGGCAGAGAAAAATCAGCCTTCGCCCGGCTCCATGTGGGCCTGCAGGTAGTTCGGCAGGGTGACATCCTTGATCAGACTCTGCTGCGTTTCCAGCCAGTCGATGGCTTCCTCGCAGTGTTCCAGCAGGTCTTCCAGCAGATCGCGACTGACGTAGTCCTGCAATTCCTCGCACAGGGCGATGGACTCGATCAGTAAGGGGCGCTGGATGTCTTTTTCGTACTTCAGGTCACCCTGCAGGCACTCGACGACATTCTCGCCGATCAGCAGCTTGCCGAGGTTTTGCAGGTTGGGCAGGCCTTCTAGGAAGAGGATGCGTTCGATCAGTTCGTCGGCTTCCTTCATCACGCGGATGGACTGCTTGTACTGGTAGTCGTTGAGCTTTTCGAGGCCCCAGTTGCGGAACATGCGGGCATGCAGGAAATACTGGTTGATCGAGGTCAGTTCGTTCTTCAGCACCTTGTTCAGGGCGTCGAGGACTTTCTTGTCGCCTTTCATCGTCGTCGCTCCTTAAGCCGGGGTGCCGGAGCCCATCTGGCTCTGCAGGTAGTTCTGGAGGCCGACCAGTTCGATCAGCTTCAGTTGCTTCTCGAGGAAGTAGGCGTGGTCCATTTCGGTGTCGTCGAGCTGGACGGCGAGCATGTCACGGGTGACGTAGTCCTGGGCCTTTTCGCAGGCGGCGATGGCTTTCTTCAAGTCGCCATCGACCTTGTATTCGACGGTGAGGTCGGATTTGAGCATGTCCGGCACGGTCTTGCCGATCTTCAGCGCTTCGCGCTTGGTGAGGTCGGGTTTGCCTTCCAGGAACAGAATGCGCTGGATCAGGGCGCGGGCATGCTGGCGTTCATGGTCGGATTCGTGAATCGATTTCTCGGCCAGTTCGTTGAGGCCCATGTCGGCGTACATTTCGCCGTGCAGCAGATACTGGTCGACCGCGGTGAGTTCGCCGGCCAGTAGTGCATTGAGGATGTCGATGATTTTCTTGTCGCCCTTCATGGCTTTCTCCAGAGGTTCGTCGTAAGGGGCGGGCTGGCTGGCACCCTCGGCTGGCTTGCCCAAGCCCGTATTGTATGTCCGTTGACAAACGATTCGAACGGCGATGTTGAAAAAAGTTCTTTGAAAACAGTTAATTACGAACCGTTCTCATTATCCTTTCGTTCCACCCAGATATGGCGGGCGACGACATGCTCCAGCGCGAGCTCCACTTCGTCGGCCAGGATCACCGTCATCGGCCTTTGTTGCAGCACTTTCAATGGCCGTGATTCGGCCAGGCCGTAAGCGGTGAGTTGCTCGCGCTGCAGCGGGTCGATGTCATCGCCGAAGGCGGCGAGCAACACTTCGCTGCCGGCAGGGATGAAGGCGAGGGGCAGGCGGGCTTCGTGTTTCGGGCTCATGATTTCACCAGACGGCGCGCAGGATCAGGTTGAAGATACCGCCGACGAAGAAGGCGAAGGGAACGATCAGGGCGACCATGGTCATCGCCGTCTTGGTGCCTTGCTCCTTGATCATCATCATCAGGCTGGCGAAGCAGGGAATGAACAGCGTGATGGTGATCATGCCGACCACGGCCTGGATCGGGCTCAGGCTATGCGCCATGGCGAACAGGCCAGTGGCGCCGAAGTCGCGGCGCAGGAAGCCCATGACGAAAGCCGCCGAAGCTTCCTTGGGCAGACCCAGCCAGCCGGTGACCAAGGGTTCGCCGGCATCGATGATGGCCGGCAGTACGCCCAGCTTGTCGAGTGAGTACATCAGGAAGGTGCCAAGCAGGAAGAGGGGAATGACCTCGATCAGGTACCACTTGAGCCGGCCACCGGTTTTCTTCAGCACATTGCCAAGGATGGGCAGGCGCATCGGCGGCAGTTCGGTGACGAGCGGAATGCGCCGGCCGGGAATCAATTTGGCGGCGAGGAAGCCGGAAAGGATGAGGACGCCGACCATGGCCAATGCCCAGATTACGACGGCGGTGAAGGAGACACCGCCCAGCATGCCGAGGACGACGCCCAGCTGGGCCGAGCACGGAATGGCCAGGGCGAGCAGAAAGGTGGTGATCAGGCGTTCGCGTGGCGAATGCAGGATGCGGGTAGTCAGTGTCGCCATCGTCACGCAGCCGAGCCCGAGCACCATGGGCAGCACGGCGCGGCCGTTCAGCCCGATGGCCGCGAACAGACGGTTGGCAATGACGGTCAGGCGCGGCAGGTAGCCGGAGTCTTCAAGCACGCCAAAGGCGAAGAAGAAGGTGGTGACGATGGGCAGAATCAGCGCCAGCGCGTAGGTCATGCCCATGGTCCACAGACCATATTGGCCGACGAGCATTTCTTGCAACCAGGGCCAGTGCACCGCAGCAGTGACGAATTCGGTGAAGATGGGGTTGAGGATGCTTTCGAACAGGCCTTCCTCAAGCAAACCGACGAGGGTCGTGGCACCGAACACACCGACGAACTCATATATCGCGAAGAGCACCAGCAGCAGGATGGGGATGCCCCATACCGGGTGCACGACATACTGGCCGATGCGTTGCGAGAGTAGCGGCGTGCTCTTCACGGCACGCTGGATCACGCTGGCCGAGAGCGCATCCGCTGCCGCCGTGCGCTCGCGGGCGAGCAGGGTGGGCAGATCGTCCTCAGCGCGGGCGACGGCGTCGGCGCGCAGGGCTTCGAGTTCGCTCATGGCGCTGCCGGCCTTATCGGCCAGCCAGTCCGTGACTTCCGAGTCGCTACCGAGGTAGAGGATGGCCAGGCCGCGTGCCGAGAGACGCGGATGCGGCGCCAGGCGCTGAATGGCGTTGGCGACGCGGGCGATGTCGCTTTCGATATCCGCGTCGTAACGCAGCATGGCGACCGCCGGCTTGGCGCGGCCGATGCCGTGGGTCAGTTCGCCGATGCCTTCGCCGCCGGTGGCGACGGTGGCCAGCACGGGGATGCCGAGGTCTTCAGCCAGCGCATCGATATCGACCGTGACGCCACGCGCGGCGGCTTCATCGTGCATGTTGAGCGCCAGCACCATGGGCAGGCCGAGTTCGATCAGCAGGGCGGAGAGCGTCAGCGTCCGGCGCAGGTTCTTGGCATCGCCCACCTGCACCAGACAGCGGGTTTCCTCGTTGAGCAGAGCGCGCATGGTGGCGCGCTCGTCGTCGCTGCGCGAAGGCAGGGCCAGCACGCCCGGCGTATCGAGCAGCATCGCTTCCTTGTCGAAGCGGGTGCTGGCGCGGGTGACTTCGACCGTCGTCCCGGGATAGTTCGAGACATTCACATACGCGCCGGTCAGGCGATGGAAGAGGACGGACTTGCCGACGTTCGGATGGCCAACGAGGGCGATAACGGAAGGGCTGCTGTTGCTCAAGATAAACGGACCAGTCACTGGCGAATGATGGGTGGCTCAGGTTTGTCTGGTAAACGACAATTATTCGCTACTGTAACGCAAACTACGTCTTCAAGCCTTGAGGCGGCTCAGTTTCTGTCGTGAAAAGCAAAGGCCATTCCAGCGTTTGGCCGTCAAGCTCGAACCGGATGGCGAGCCGCCAGGTCATGCGGCTGGTCGTGCACAGAGGGATGTTGGCCGGGGAGCGATAGTGTCCGTCGGTCTCCCGGCTGAAGGCGGCGGAAGGGCTGCCCATATCGAGTTCGATGCCGCGGATTTCCTGAGTGTGCAAGCGGATACGCGGATCGGTCATGACCTCCACGCTGAACGATTGGTTGGGAACGACCGGGGCGCCGGCCAAGTGCAATTCGATTTGCAGGTCGCCGGGGAGGGCGAGGCGACAGTGCTCGTGTTGCGGGTCGCATTGAGCCTGTGCCAATACGGTCGGCGGTGGCAGTGTGCGCGGCACCGCCAATTTGCCGACAACGATCAGTGCGAGCATTGTCAGCAGCAGGCCGAAAACATCCTGCCAAACGCGGGCTGGCAGGATGTTCGGCGAGGATTCGGCAGGGGTCGGCAAGGCCAGCGTTTTCACCAGACGAAGAAGACTAAGGTCCAGATGCCGCAGATCAGGCTGGGCGGCCACAGCATGGTCAGGCCGGCGATCAGGCGGCGGGGAATGCCGGCGGCGGAGCGCGAGATCAGCAGCATGGCGAGCGTCACGCTGCCCAGCCAACCGGCCGCCAGCAAGGTGGTGCGGAAATACGGCAGCCAGCCCAACCAGAAATGCTCGGCCTTGAGGTGCGTCACGGTCAGCATGGAAAGGCCGAGGATGACGCTGGCGGCAGCCATGGGCGCCAGACCGACCGAGAAACGCTGCCAGCTCAGTTGCGGCGTAGCCAGCAATCGGCCGGCGATGACCGGGCCGAGCAGTAGCAGGCTGCCGATCAGCGCGCCGCCGCCGAGCAGGTAGGCGAGGATCAGGCTGCCGTCGAGCCAGGTGAACAAGTCGTTGGCTTCAGGGTAATGAGTGAGCAGCCACCAGGGCACGTCGTCTGACAGCAGCGTGAAGTGATCGTGTTCGACCAGCCATTCGGCCAGCGTCATCTTGATGTGCAGGAACCAGGGGCTGACCGTCCATTGGAAGGCGGCGGTGGCCACACCGAGTACACCGTACAGCAGGGTGATGGCGTCGGCCGTTTTGGCTTCGTTGTTGGGATCGAGCACTTCGGTGAAGGGCGAACGCCAGGACAGGCTGACGGCATCGCGTTGACCGGCGCAACGGCCGCAGCTATGGCACTCGCCGGCGCTGGTCATGCGGCGTACATCGACCAGCGGCGCGCAGTTGACCGGCTCAAAGTCGCCTTCGTAACGGTCCCAGGCGGCGCGATCAACCTTGTAGTGCATGGGCGCGATCTTGGCCAGCACGGCGAAGACGCCGGAAGCGGGGCACAGGTAGCGGCACCAGATGCGCTTTTCCTTGCCGTAGAGCAGGCCGATGACAATGGCGGCGATGGTCGAGCCGCCGAGCACCAGCAGCGCGGCTTGCGGATACTCATAAACGCTGACCAGCTGGCCGTACACCGTGGTGCATACGAAGGCGACGAAGGGCCAGCCAGCCCATTTGAGCCAGCGCGGTAGCGCCTTGCCGCGACCGTAGGCGCTGACGCGCTCGGAGATAAAACCTTCGGGGCAGAAAACGCCACACCAGACGCGACCGAGGGTTACGGTGGCGACCATCACGCCCGGCCACCACAGCCCCCAGAAGCAGAATTGGGCGAACAGACGCAGGTTGTCCCAGATGTGGGCCTGGTCCGGCGGCAGGGGCAGGAAGGCGGGGATGACGACGAGGACCGAATAAACGACGACGACGGCCCACTGGACGGCGACGATCGGGCCGCGGTACTTGCGCAGCCACAGGCCGAGGCGCTCAAGGCGGCCGCCGGCCGGTTTTTGCGCGTAGAACTTGAGGACTTGTTCAGCCACGGGCGGTCCTCCGCCAGGCGAACAGCACGGCGCCCCAGTAGGTCGCCCAGGCCAGCAACTCGGACAGCGCCGGGCGGGCCCGGTAGCCGGAGAAGTCGGCAATCAGCTTGCCGCCCTTGGTCGTGTCGTCGATCAGCAGCGAGGTGTCCCACACCGGATCGACCAGCGGCGGCAGGTAGCCGGCGCCGATCAGGCGGTCGAGGGCGGCGACCAGCAGGGCCGAGGCGAGGACCAGCAGCAGGATGGAGGAGAGGCGCAGGAGCAGGCCGATGTTCAGTTTGGCCAGGCTCTTCGCGGCCAGCCAGGCAGTCAGGCCGGCAGCGGCGAAGCCGGTGACGGTGCCGACGGCCAGCGCCTGCATTTCGCCGCCCTGGGCCAGGCCGTAGAGGAAGATCACCGTTTCGGCACCTTCGCGTGCCACGGCCAGTGCGGCGACCACGGCCACGCCAAGGAAGCCGGAGCGTTCGGCAGCGGCCGACAGGTCGGCATGCAGCCGTGCTTTCATCGTCCGGCCGTGTTTGCGCATCCACAGCACCATCTGGGTAATCAGGCCGGCGGCAACGAAGAGCGTCGCGGTCTGGAAGATTTCCAGCGCTTCGCCGGTCAGTTCATCCTGCACGGTGAGCAGCGCCCAGCCCAACAGCAGGGCCAAGCCGACGCCGGCGCCGAGGCCGAGGAAGAGGGCGCGTTTGCCTTTGCCCGTGTCGTCGTTGGCCTGCAGCCAGGCGTAGAGGATGCCGGCGATCAGGAAAGCCTCCAGACTCTCCCGCCAGACCACGAAAAAGGCGTTACCCATGCTGTTCTCCGTTGCGGTGGATGCTTGTTATTTGGCGACGATCTTGGCCTGCCCGGTTTCCGGGTGGAAATCGTCGAAAAACTTGTAGGTTCCCGGTTTCATCGGGAAGAAGACCATGGTCCGGGTGACGCCGGGGGCGAGGACCAGTTCCTTCTTCAATTCGATGCTCTCGAATTCCGCGGCGCCAGGTCCCTCGTTCTTCACTTCCAGACGGAAGCGCGTGTTGGCGGGCACCTCGACGGTTTCGGGGAAAATCCGGCCGTCCTTCATCAAAACCTTGTAGGTCGGCAGATCGTCGGCGACTGCTGCGGTGCACACCAGAAAAAGGCCAAAAACCGCGGAATGGAGAGCGTGTTTCATGAGATTCCTCAATAAGCGATGTTGGCGCGCAGAGCGAAGACCTTGACGGACTTGGCATCGGCGTTGCCGCCACCGTTGGTGACGTACTGGAAGTCAGGCGAAAGTTCGAACTGCGGCGACAGGCGGTAGCGGTAGTAGATTTCCGCCACCTGTTCGGCGCCGCGCGGCGTAAAGCTGAATGCCGTGCCGAGACAGTTGTCGTTATCGTCGTAACCGGCCGGGCAACTCGTGCCGTTCACGCCGGAACGGTAGGCCGAACCAGATTGCAGCCAAGCGCCGGCAATGCCGAGCGCATCGGCGGCGCGTCCCCAGTAGCTGCCGCTGAATTGCACGCCAGCCGTGGCCGCCTGATTGAATGCCAACTCACCCTTGAGCAGCTTGCCGTAGCGGCCAAACAGCGTGACGCCATCGCCGATGCGCTGGTCGATCGAGACGCCGACGCCGGTATGCTTGTTCAGGTTGCCGTCGTAATCGACGCCCTGGCTGCGGTTCCAGCCGTAGATCCGATAGTTGCCGACCAGACCGTCAAAGCGGAATTGCTTCTCGGCCTGCACCATCAGCAAGGGCGAGGACAGGCTGCGCTGATAGTTGGAACCACGCTCGCCGGTACCGAACAGGCCGAAGGAAACGCGCCATGGTTCCGGTTTGTTGAACCAGTTCAGGTAGGAGACGACGAAGCCCGGCTGGAAACCGTTGGCATCGACGCCGACTTCGCCGGCCGCGTCGAGCATCGGGTTATGCACGAAGACGGAGTTCAGGAACTGCTTCGATTCGTCACCGCCACCGGCGTTCTGGTCGAAGAAGCCGAAGATGTCCATCTTGCCGAAGGTCACTTCCAGCGTTTCGCGTGAATAGGGCTTGAAGCCGAGGAAGGGCAGCGGAATTGCGGCCTGATACCAGGCCTGGCCGAGGATGGTCACCGAGTCGTCCGGATTCGTACCCGAGGCGCGGAAGGCCAGGGCGTTGGGGGCGCTGGCAAAGTGGCCGAGGTTGGTGAAGGCGGAGTTCAGGCCAAGACCCTGGCCCATGCGCAGGTGGGCGAACAGTTTGTGCTCGATGTCGCCGACCGGCTGCAAGGGCAGTTCGACCGAGACGTCGGCCCGGTAATTGAGTTGGCTGCTACCGCCTTCGACGTCCTTGGGCATGCCCCAGGCGTGCTGGCCGACAGTGGCGAGGGAGGCGCCCACCTTGATGCCTTCCAGACCTTCGGCGATCTTGGCTGCCTTCTTCATTTCCAGAGCATCCTTCTCGACGGCCTTCAGGCGGACGGTCAGTTCTGGCTCGTTCTGGGACAGGCGCGGGCTGTCGAGGCCGGCGGTGACGGCGGCGCTTTCGTCCTTCAGTTCCTTGACCTGTTTTTCCAGATCGGTGTTGCGGGCTTCGAGCTTCTTCTCCAGTTCGGCGTTGCGTGCTTCCAGCTTGTCCAGACGGGCCATCAGCTTGGCCAGTTGTTCGGCTTCCTTGGGGCCGGCCAGCACGGGCAGGGCCAGCCCCGCCGCGACGAGCGCGGCGGTCAGTTTGGCAAGTTTCATGGTTTAGTACCCGCCCTTCTTGCCGATACCGACGTAGGTGAATTCGTATTCGACTTCAAAAGGCTTGAACCAGGGACGCACACCGGTGGCGCGGTCGGTGTGGCGGCCGAAGTGGGCCTGCTTGTTTTCGGATGGCGGCAGGATGGTGTACTTCACCTTGTACTTGCCCGGGCCGGCCAGCTTGATGTTTTCACCGTAGTGCGGGCCGTCGTTGGCGACCATGGGCATGAAGTCGCCGCCGACCTTGTAGTCGCCGCCGATCTTGGAAACTTCGTACTTGACCAGCAGGTAAGGAATCCAGGCGCCTTCCTCGAAGCCGTTCGGGTTATTGGCCAGGGCGTGGATGTCGGCCTCGATATGGATGTCGGATTCGGATGCCTTGCGCATCATGCCTTCCGGTTCCATTTCAATCGGCTGCAGGTAGACGGCGGCGATTTCCATGCCGGCCCGATGTTGCGGAACCCCGATCGGGTATTCGATGGCCAGGGCAGGAGAAGCCAGGGCCGCGGACAAAGCCAGAGCTGAGATTAGTTTCTTGGTGGACAACATAGCAGAACTCCCTGAGAGTCTCTGGCTGGCTGACCGCAAAGCTGCTGGCTATCCGAGTTAGCTGGCTGGCTTGGGGCTGGCTGGCTTGAGGATGGTTTTGACGACTAAAAAAGGTTGAAGGAAAGGACTTACATCTCGTTTCCGGGCTGCGTGACGAAGCCGATCTTGGTCAGGCCGGCTCGGCGTGCCGCGCTCATCGTCTCGGCGACCGCCTCGTAACGGGTGGCGCGGTCGGCTTTCAGATGCATTTCGACGTTGGCATCCTGACTGACTGCTTCACGGAAACGGGCTTCCAACGCGCCCTGATCGACCGCATCGGTGCCGACGAACACCTTGTTGTCGGCGTTGATCGCCACCTGCAGGGTCATCGGCTTTTCCGGCGTCGGGGTGCTTGAGGCACGCGGCAATTCGACCTTGACCGAGTGCGTCATCAGCGGTGCGGTGATGATGAAGATGATCAGCAAGACCAGCATTACGTCGACCAGCGGGGTCATGTTGATTTCCGCCGTCGGCATCTGGCTGCCGGGCGAATTGAAGGAGCCCATCGCCATGTTATGCAGCCTCCGTAGCGGCGCGGGCGCGCATCGGGTGGATCTGGGCGCTGTTGGCGACGAAGGGTTTGCCGACCGTGAAGAAGGCGTGCAGGTCGTGGGCAAAGGCATCCAGGTCGGCCAGCACGACACGGTTGGCGCGGGTGAAGGCGTTGTAGGCAAAGACAGCGGGCAGGGCCACGGCGAGGCCGGCGGCTGTCATGATCAGGGCTTCACCGACCGGGCCGGCGACCTTTTCCAGCGCTGCCTGGCCAGACAGGCCAATGGCGACGAGCGCGTGGTAAATGCCCCAGACGGTACCGAACAAGCCGACAAAGGGAGCGGTGGCGCCGGTGGTGGCGAGCAGGGTCAAACCGTTTTCCATGCCAGCCTGAGTCACCATCAACTGCTGACGCAGGGCGCGTTCCATCTGCTCAGCCGGATCGAAGCGTGAGGCCAGGCGGGCAGTGACGGTTTCGCAATCGTGATTGCAGCAATTGGCCTGGGTGGCGAGCTGTGCATACGGGCTGTCGTTGCCCGCGGTACGCAGGCTTTCGATGCCCTCGCTGACGCTGCTGGCTGCCCAGAAGGAACCCACTGCCTTGGCCGCACGACGTACCCGATACCAATCCCAGGCCTTGGCCAGAATCAGATACCAGCTGGCGATGGACATCAGGGCCAGGATGACGGCAACGGTATGAGAAACGAGGTCGCCCGATGCCCAAAGATGGGCGAAACCGAAGGCGTTTTGGGTGGTTTCCTGCATGGCTATTGCTCCAATTTGAAAATGATGGGCACCAGTACAACGCTCTGGATGGCGGTATCGCCGCGCTTGGCTGGAATGAATTTCCAGGTACGCACGGTCTTCTGGGCGGAATCGTCTAGGCGAGAACTGCCTGAGGAGGTTTTGATCTCGACGTTGTCGGCGGTGCCTTGCGGATTGACGGTCACCCGCAGAATGACCTTGCCTTCCTCGCCCATGCGGCGGGAAAGCGGTGGATACGGCGGGGCCGGGTTCTTCAGATAATCGGCATCGAAGCGCGCCTGGCTGACCGGCTCGCCAGCAGGCTGCGCCGGCGACGGCTTGCTCTCGCTTGTCGCGACCGTGGGCGCTGAGGGGGCTGCAACGGTGCTGGCCGTGGTTTCGAGTTGGGGTGTTTGCACAGTCTGCGGTGCGACCGGCTTGCTAACTTGTTTTACCGGCTGTGGCTTGGCCATCGGCAGAGGTTTCGCTGCGGGCGGCTTGGGCGCTTCGACCGCCGGCTGGATCATGTCGACGATCAGGGGTATTTCGGCAATCTGGGGAACGATGGTTTTAGCTGCGATGATCGCGAGGAGAACCGCGACATGCAGGCCGACGACGACGCCAAGCAGTCCGCTACGTTGAGCGTTCGAGGGGCGGGAGAGTGCGTAACTCATGGGTCAGTGACGTGGCTGGCAAGTTTTACCGTTGGCTGGCTAAAAAAACCCTTGGCTTGCTGGCTTGCGCTGGCTGGCTGCGGGAACGAGAGATTTACAACGGAGAGAAAACTATTTGGTCAGGATCAGTTTGTTTTCACGGGTAACACGCAGCAGGTAACGCTGGCCGGCGTGTTCGATTTCCACGGCAGGAGCACCGCGTAGCAATTGCTCGCTATCCACGCGGGGGCGAGCAGCGGTGTTGTCAACCGGGCTGGCGGGAGGCGGGGTTTTGGTTTGGCTGTTCATGGAAAATTAAATACAAACGAGAACGACTCTCATTCTATTGGGTTGAGAATGATTGTCAACAACTTTGTGCGCTGCAATATTCACTTCGTTTCGACCGCAGCTTCGACGATCCGGCCGAAACTCGACACGCCGCTACCTTTGACGAACAGGCAGCGCTTGCCGGTCCGTTTGCATTGCTCCTTGACCCGCCAATAGGCGTTGTGACTGATGCAGCCCGCTTGGCAGATGACCAGATCGGCCGCGGCCAATGCGCCGTCGATGCGGTGCAGGCTCTCTTCCAGGCCGCCGTCGTGGTGCAGGAAGCGGCCGCCTTGGTCTTCGATCATTTGGCGATAAGTATCGATCAGATTCGTCCGTCCGCCGACGCAGAGCACACATTTGCCCGACAGGCTGTCGCCGGGGTTGGATTCGTTTGCGACCGGCGCATCGTCGTTGACCGCGAGTTGGGCAATGGTTTCTTCGGCGTGGCCGAGCAGTTCGCGCAAACGCCGAGCGTCGCGCTCAAAGCTGGCGCTGCTGGCGGCCAGCGCGGTACAGCGCGCTTCAGCATCGCTTACTCGGCGCAACAGGGCTTGGCGATCCTTGAGATCAGGCAGCGTTTCCCGCAGTTGTTCGATCTGCCCAGTCAGTTTGGCGATAGTGGCGTCGCGACCAGCCAACTCGGCGCGCAGTTCGACGATGCGCCCACCGAGTGCGTGGGTTTCGACGGCTTTTTCATTGCGCAGGGCTTCGTTTTCCTGGCGGGCTTTTTCCAGTTGCTCGCGCAGTTGCTGGTTTTCCTGGCGCAGGTGGCTCAGGGTCTTCAGATCGGCGCGCGTGCCGGTGCCGATCTGGTGCTGGATCATGTGGATGTCGCCATAGACCGTTTGTTCGAGAAGAGCGTCGCAGGCCGGGTGCGTCCAGGTGGCCCAGAGTGCTGCCGGAATCTCGCAGCCGCTGACGGTAGCTTCGCGCCACAAAGCCTCCAAGGCGTTTGCAGTTTTTGCCTGGGCGAAGCGCCGGATGGTCAATTGGAAACGTTTTTCCAGGTGCTTTTGCAGAATTTCCGAGAGCGGTCCGCGTGTCTCGCAGGTTCCCACGGCCGTGGTATGCAGAACGAAATCGCTGGTTTTTGGGGGTAGGTGCATGACCTTTTTCATGAGCGCCCGCAATTCGTCGACGTCGAAGCAGGTGCCAACGACGGGGCAATGAAACTTGTGCGGCACTTCCCACAGCTTGCGGCGGCGGGAGCCGCTCACCACCGGTGTCTCTCGTTCGCTTTGCGCCAGGGGGCTGCGTTCGAAAATGTCGGGCGTGTGCCGGGATGAGCTAAAGCTGCCACCGGCGACATGAAAGGGAAAATCGGGCATGGCGTGGCCTCCTGATGATTGGGCTGGCTGGCTATCCGATATTCCGATTGGCTGGCTGCAACTGAGAATTATTGTCAATAAAACATTCGCGTTTGTCAATTCCGGACTTGTCCGTACCTGACTGCTGCGGTGGACGGCCTTTCGGGGGCAAAAAACGGCTGCTTAAGCGGCCTGAATTCTCAGGCGGAAGTGCTTGGGCGATAGGCCAAACTTGCGGCGGAAAGCCGTCGAGAAATTGGCCTGGCTGGCATAGCCGGCGATTTCTGCGGCATAGGCAACGCTGACACCATCCTCCTGCAGGGCCCGGGCGGCGCGTAGCAGGCGCTTCTCACGAAGATACTCGAAGATGCTGAGGCCGAACGCTTGGCGAAACTGTTGTTGCAGCGTGGTCGGATTGCAGCCGATGCGTTGGGCGATGGCTGCCATTTCCAGTTGGTCGGCTTCGCCGCTGTCGAGCAGTTGGCGCAGGCGCTCCAGGCGGCGATAGGAAGCCGGCGGCAAGCCGGGCGAAGGGAAATCGGAGCCTTCGGTCTGGCACAGGGCTTCAGCGATCAGTTCGAGTGCCCGACTTTCCTGTAGCAGTGAGTGCATGGAGCCTTCGATCTCGGCTGGGCGGATCAGTTGCTCGGCAATGGCAATGCAGCGCGGGCTGGGCTGCCACGGAAGGATGGACAGGTGGCCGCGTTGCTGGGGAAAGGGCAAGCCGGCAGAAAGGAACCATTCGGGTTCGAGCGTGATCGACACCATGCGTTCGCGGATGCCGGCGTGGCAACGCCGTTCGAAATCGACCGTTTCGCAGACGGTGACGACCGCGCCGCGCGGGCGACTGTCAGCACCTTGACCCGCTTCCAGATCGATCAGCCGGCCGCCCAGCTTGACTTCGGCACAGCCTTCGAGACGGAGCAGCACCTTGACGCTGGGTTCGACATGAGGGTGGCGGGTATGCATGTCCTGCAGATGTACGAAGTCGGTGCAATGCATGCGCATCCCCTGGCGCACCTTGGCAGCGGCGAAATTGCCAGAGAGCAAGGGACTGTTCGGCAAAGCGGTTGAAATCTGCAACAGCTGGCTGTTGCCAAAACGCTGACGCAGCGTTGCCGCATCGACCTGTTGGCTAGGTGCTGCGGGCGATTTTGTGTCTCCGGCCAGAGCGGAGCGAGAGGTTCGGCGAGAAGCAAACATCTTTCTTGTTTGCGCAAACAAAAAGTGATTCGACTTTAGTCATACTACGCCCGTTTTTGGTTAATGAAAACCATTCTCGATTGGCCGTCGCCTAGGCGTCTGCCTTCAACAGGGGGAAACAGCATGCAGGAAGTGTCTTACGGGTTCCGGCTGAAGCCGGTGGTGGCGGCCGTTGCGCTGATTTGTGCCGGTACGCCGGCGTGGGCCGATGGTGGGGAAAACACCCTGGCCGATACGGTTGTGCTCGGCACGGCGGAAGAGGCGCTGAAGCAGGCGCCCGGCGTCTCCATCATCACCGCCGAGGACATTGCCAAAAGGCCGCCGGCCAACGATCTGTCTGAAATCATCCGCACCATGCCGGGCGTCAACCTGACTGGCAACTCGACCAGCGGCCAACGCGGCAACAACCGCCAGATCGACTTGCGTGGCATGGGGCCAGAAAATACCCTGATCCTGATCGATGGCAAACCGGCGAGCAGCCGAAATTCCGTGCGCTATGGCTGGCGTGGCGAACGCGATACCCGCGGTGACAGCAACTGGGTGCCGGCCGAACAGGTCGAGCGCATCGAGGTCATCCGTGGTCCGGCCGCAGCTCGCTACGGCAACGGGGCAGCGGGTGGCGTGGTCAATATCATCACCAAGTCGGCGGCCAAGGAAACGCATGGCCAGGTCACCCTGTACACCAATTTGCCGGAGCACTCCAAGGAAGGGGATACGCAGCGCATGAACTTCGGCCTGAGCGGCCCGTTGTCCGAGCAGTTCTCGTATCGCCTGTTCGGCAACATCGCCAAGACCGATGCCGACGATCCGCTGATCAACCTCGGTCACGCGGCCCCGGGGTTTACGGGCATACCGGCAGGTCGGGAAGGTGTGCGCAACAAGGATTTCGGCGGGCGCCTGAGTTGGTTGCCGGTGGCTGGGCAGCAGATTGACTTCGATTACGCGTATAGCCAGCAGAGCAACATCTACGCGGGGGATAACCAGAACGTCAACAATGTTAACAGCGCCCTGGTCAGTAGCATGTACGGCAAGGAAACCAACCGTATGACGCGCAAGACCTATGGTCTGACGCACAAGGGCAAGTTCGATTTCGGCAATTCGCTGTCCTACATCCAGTACGCCCAAACCGAAAACATGCGGATGCAGGAAGGCCTGGTTGGCGGCACCGAAGGCGTTTTCTCAGGGAGCAGCCCGAGTTTCGTCAGCAACACCCTGAAGGAAACGACCGCTCACAGCGAGGTCAACATTCCGCTGCGCGGGGGCCTCAACCAGATGCTGACGCTGGGCGTCGAATGGGTTGATCAGAAACTGAACGATCCGACATCGAATACCGTCGGTACATCGTACGGAACGATTCCGGGGGTCAGCGGCAGCGGCCGCAATGCCGATTCCTCGGCGCGGATTTTCTCCGTGTTTGCCGAAGACAACATCGAGCTGACGTCGACGACCATCCTGACGCCAGGCCTGCGTTTCGACAATCACAGCCTGGTCGGTACCAACTGGAGCCCCTCGCTGAACCTGACCCAGATGCTGGGCGAAGCGTGGAGCGTCAAGGCCGGCATTGCGCGCGCCTACAAGGCGCCCAATCTGTATCAGACCAATCCGGGCTACCTGATGTACAGCTCCAATAACGGCTGCTATGCCGTTGCCAACGGCACCACAGGCTGCTACCTGATGGGTAATGCCGACCTCGAGGCAGAAACCAGCATCAACAAGGAACTCGGCGTCGAGTTCAAGCAGAGCTGGCTGGCGGCGGGGCTGACCTGGTTCCACAACGATTACCGCGACAAGATCCAGCCGGGCATCACGCCGGTGGCCATCACCACGACGGGAAATCGCAGCATCTATCAATGGACCAACATTCCGGAAGCGGTGGTCGAGGGGCTGGAGGGCAACGTGCGCATCCCGCTGCTGTCGTCGCTGCAGTGGAACACCAACTTCACCTACATGCTGGAGTCGAAAAACAAGACGACTGGCGACTACCTGTCGATCACCCCGAAGTACACCGTCAACTCCTCGCTCGACTGGCAGGCCAGCGATGTCTGGAACGTGCTCGCGGCGGTGACCTGGTACGGTGCGCAGGAGCCGATGAAGTACGACTACAAGGGCAATCCGGTCAGCGGCTCTTCGGCTAACGCGATAGCGCCTTATGCCATCTTCAACCTGAGCACCGGTTACCAGTTGTTCAAGAACCTGAAGGTGAGCGCCGGCATCAACAATGTGTTCGACAAACGCCAGTTCCGGGCCGGCAATTCGGTCAGCGTCGGTACCAGTACGGCGCTGGGCGCCGGGGCATACACCTACAACGAGCCGGGCCGAACCTACTTCCTGTCGCTGACCAGTTCGTTCTGATGCGGCTACGTCGTTTTTTCGCCACCCGGTCCGCCGGGTGGCTTTGTTTCTTCTGGGGAGTGCCGATGCTGCTCATGTTGAATGCGGCGCCAGCCAGCGCGCAACCGGCGCCCGCTGCGCCGGCCGCGGCGGTGGTTCTTGGCGCAGCGGCGGAGTTCTATGCCTATCGAACGCTCGAGATCGATTCGCACGACGGCCTGCGTCACTACCGGCTCCATGTCTTCATACCGCGGCGAGTCGCGCCGCCTTCCGGGCATCCGGTCTGGTTCATGCTGGATGGCAATGCCGCGGCAGAGCGGATCGACGCGGCTCTGCTTGGCCGTCTGGCCGCCGGTGCGGCGCCGGTCATCGTCGCTATCGGTTACGCCAGTGGCTTGCGCTTCGATGTCGATAGTCGGGCTTGCGATTACACGCCGGCGCTGCCAGGCGGCGGCGAGCAGAACGACCAGCCTTTCTCCGATCGGCGGACCGGCGGAGCCAACGCCTTTCTCGACCTGATCGAACGCCGGATCAAACCGGTCGTGGTGGCGATGGTGCCGCTCGATCCGATGCGCCAGGGCTTATGGGGGCATTCCTATGGCGGCATGTTCGTCCTGCACACCCTGCTCGCCCGGCCGGCAAGTTTCCGCTGCTACGCGGCGGCGAGCCCTTCGTTGTGGTGGAAGGAGGGCTACCTGCTGCAGCGCGAAGCAGAGCTGGCTGATCGTTTGCGCGGCTTACCCTTGCAGGTGCTGCTTCTGCGCGGCAGCGCCGAGAACGCCGGCCGAACGGCTGTCGATGATGCGTCCCGGCGCCGCCTCGCTGTTCGGGCCAGCGTACCGGAAGATGCTGCGCGGGCGCTGGATGCACGGCTGGCGGCACGCGCCATCGCCAGCCAATACCTCGAATTGCCCGGTGCCAACCACGGCCAGGCCTTCGCCGAGTCGATTTCGCCCAGCCTGCACTGGTTTGAGCGTTGCATCGCCGGCGCGGGCTAGGACGTCTCGTTGCGGAAAAGTCTTATGTCGCTCCCCCATCCTCACCTTCGTCTCGCCCTGCGCATCGCGCTCGCTGCCGTTGGCGGCTACGCGCTGTGCTGGGGGCTGTTTGTCCTGCTCTGCGCCTGGCTGCCCTATCAGAAAGTGACGGTCTGGTATTTCCTCGGGCAACTGGCTCCCTTGCCCTTCCTTATCGTGCTGCTTGCCGCCTTCGCGGTCGAATCGATCATGCGCGTTGCCGGGTGGACCTTCGCGCTCGCCTTGCTCTGTTTCGCCCTGGGGAGATTGGCATGAATGCGCTGGGCAAGGCCTGGATGGGATTGCACGCCTGGGGCGGCATGCTGTTTTCGTGGCTGCTGGTGCCTATCTTCGTGGCCGGCAGCCTGTCGGTGTTCGAGCCGGAGATCGCTCACTGGATGCGTCCGGAAATCGATTTTCGCCAAATTTCGCCGTACACCGCAGCAGCGCTGGCCGAGCGGCGTCTGCAGGAAGTTGGCGCCGGCGCGGCGCTATGGCGGGTCCGCCTGCCCAGCCAGCGCGAGCCGGCGCTGACCATTGCCTGGGGCAAGCAGCCTCGCCAGTTGCAGGAAGAGGTGCTCGATGCCGAGGGCCGGCCGGTGACGGTGCGTGCGACGCACGGCGGGCATTTCTTCACCGATTTTCATGCCGAGCTGATGCTCGACAAGGCCGGCAAGTGGATTGTCGGCATCGTCGGTATCGTCATGCTGGCCGCCATCGTGTCCGGCATCTTCATCCACCATCGCATCCTGCGCGATTTCTTCACCTTCCGGCCGCGGGCCAACCGTCGCCGGGCCTGGCTCGACATGCATAACCTGATCGGCGTGGCGACCCTGCCTTTCCTGCTGGTCATCACCTACAGCGGCATCATCATCCTGGCCGAGACCTTCATGCCCGCCGCGACTTATGAGCTTTATGCCGGAAAGACCGGCGGCGCCCGGGCCGATGCGGTGAAAGCTTTCCAGCGTAAGCCGAGCGGCGAGGGCGCTGCCATGAAACCGCTCGCCGAGCATCTGCTCGCTGCCGAAGCGATCCTCGGCGAAGGCAAGGTGAGCAGCCTGAACCTCCGCCAGCCGGGCGACCGCCAGGCCCTGATCCAGGCGCATCGTGTCGTAGATGACCGCCTGGCCGCCGTTGCCGATCATGTCACCTTCGCTGCGGTCAGCGGCGAAGTGTTGAGCCAGCAACTGGAATGGAACCCGATGACCTACGCCTTCCGCACGCAGGTCGGGCTGCACGTCGTGCATTTTGGGGGGGCGCCGATGCGTTGGGTCTATTTTCTCTCCGGCCTGCTCGGTGCCGCCATGATGGCGGCGGGCACCATCCTCTTCCTGCGCAAACGCCGGCAGCGCCATGGCGACGACCGCATTCAGCGCGTGCTCGAAGGCTTCGGCAGTGCTTCGGTGGGCGGGGTGATCATCGCCTGCATGGCCTATCTGTGGAGCAATCGACTGTTGCCGGCGGCGCTGGCCGGCAGGGAGGCCTGGGAAGTGGCCGCCTTCTTCG
>JAYRMB010000034.1:0-5589 GCA_041904995.1 Azonexus sp. | reverse complement strand
ATCGCCGCCGGTGGCATCGCCACGCCGGAAGGCGCAGCCGCTGCCCGCGCCCTGGGGGCGGATGCCATCCAGGTCGGCACCGCTTACCTGTGTTGCGACGAAGCCACCACCGGCCCGCTCCACCGCGCCGCGCTGAACAGCGAAGCCGCCCGCCACACCACGCTGACCAACCTCTTCTCCGGCCGCCCGGCGCGCGGCATCGTCAATCGTGTGATGCGCGAAGTCGGACCGCTCTCCGCCGCAGCCCCGGCCTTTCCGCTCGCCACCTCGGCCATCGCCCCGTTGCGTGCTGCTGCCGAAAAGCAGGGCAACACCGATTTCACCCCGCTGTGGAGCGGCCAAAACCCGGCCTGCCCCGCCTTGCCGGCCGCGGAAATCACCCGCCGGCTGGCGGAGGGTTTTCTCGGCGGCTGAAACGGCTTCGTGCCGTTTCAATTGCCTGGGTCGTCTGCCCCATCCGGATTCGCCGATGAGGCCTGCCTGATGGACAGAACCTCCGCCTCACTCAACCCCAGGGCGCGCAGAAAATCGGCATGTTCCTGCGCGCTTTCGGCTTCGAATTTCCGGTGCCAGTCCAGCCGATCCGCCTGACTGAACCCGACGCGTTCAAGCAGTGCCACCCAGGCATCGACGCCCTGGCAAGCGTGCGCCGAACGGAACTCCGGGGCCGCGAGTAGCCGTGCCAACATCTGCTGCTGTTGCTTCAGTCGCTCGACTTCCTGACTGAGCGAGGTGAGCCGCTTTTCCAGCAGCATGGCCGGCTCGTTTGCCTTGCCGCCCTCCGTCGTCTGCTTGACCAGTAAATCGCAAATCGTCGGCAGCGAAAGCCCGGCCTCGCGATACAGCCGGATCGTCTGCAGGCGTTCGATTTCCGCCTCGCCATACCAGCGATAGCCGGCGGCGCTGCGCCCGGCCGGCAGCAATAAACCCAGCGCTTCGTAGTTCAGCAGCGAAGCCCGCGCCAGGCCGAACAGGCGGGCGATGCGACCCAAGGTCAATCTGCGGGGAGAAAGTTGGCTCATTCAGGCAGCGGCAATCGGTCCGGCGCGACAAAAACAGCGCGTGCTTCGCTGCTGGCCAGCAACGCGTCGGAATAATGCCTGGCCAACAAGCTTCGAGCATCCTCCATCAACTCAGGATTGGCAACCCGGAAGGCCTCCCAACTCAGCGCCGGCGAGGCGGCACCGGAGGCCGCCATCAAACGCACCAGGGCCTCGGTCAGCGTTCGATGATATTTGCCAGGCACGCCGAGATGGGCAGCCAGGCGGGCGATGCCCTGGCAGGTCAGCGCCACCGCTTCGTCCAGCGGATGGCGACGCAACAGCAGCCAGGCAACGCGCACATGGCCCAGATGATCAAAGCCGGACGGCGAAATGCTGCAATCGAGAAAAGCGCTGAGAAACTCATCGTCAGTCATCTTTTTGGGGTCGTTCATGCTTGCTCCAACGGAATAAGAGCCGACAGCCTCAAGGTGACTACAGACGTCGAGTCAAGCGCGAATTTTCTTCAATGCTGCGGTGCACGGTCGAAAAAGCCAAAAAACCGAATGTTTCTCTGGTTCGCCCTCAAATCCAATCCATCTTCATCAACTCGCGACTATCGATCACCTCGGCCTGACGGTCGCCCAATCCGGCCAACACCGCCGCATGCACAACGGCAGCTGGAATCACCTGCCCATCCGGGCCTGGCAGATCGCGTGTGGCACAGGCATCGGCGATCACCGCCACGCGCAGGCCGCGATGAAAAGCCTCCCGCGCCGTGGCGTCCACGCAGTTGTGGGTCATCAGGCCGGCGATCAGCAGCGTGTCGATGCCACGCGCGGCCAATAGGTCAGCCAGATTTGTTCCGGCAAAAGATGACGGCAAACGCTTGATCACCACGGGCTCGCCCTCCGCGGGTTGCATGCCGGCTAAAGGCTGCACTTCACGTGAGCCAGGCGCAAACAGCGGCGCTTGCGGCGAGGCTGCTTCATGCAGCACATGAATCACGGCTAGGCCTTTCGCTTCGGCCCAACGCCGTAGCGCGATGGCTGTCTCGCCCGCCGCTGCGCAGCCCGGCAAGGCGAGCGGCCCATCGGAGTAGATTTGCTGGTAGTCGATCAGCAGCAAGGCGCAACGCCCGGCTTCCAGCTGCTTGCCGGCCTGAAACTGCGCCGGCACGCCGGCCAGCTGGCGGATAGTCGGCGCGTTCATGGCGTCACTCCGGCGGCATCGATCCGCCGCGCAGCTTGCGTGCGACCGTCGTAGCCCCAATCAGTGGCCGGGATTTCCTGAACGATCACATAGACCGGCGCATCGATCTGGCCGAGCGCCATGCGCAGCATCGCCTCGGATGCGGCGATGAAAGCGGCTTTCTCGTCATCGGTATTCGTACCCGCCGTCACCGTTGCTTCGAGGAAGGCGCCGAGCGAGATGCCCTGCCCGTTGGCTGATAACGAACCTTCGGGCAGTTGCGAGATGGCAACGACCGTCAGCGGCGCCTGTTTGCGCAGGATGTCGCGCATCAGCGCGGTGGTCTCGGCTTGCAGGCGGGAAATGGTGGCCGGTGCGGGCATCGGCCCGGCGATGGCAATCTGGATCAGCGGCATGGTGTTCTCCTGTGGTTTGCGGTGAAAGCATCGTCGCACTGGGGGCATCGAGCTACAATCCACCAACAAAACAACGGATCGTTTCTCTATGGAAACAAACCTACCGCTCGACCAATGGTCCGACCTCGCCGTTTTCGTGCATGTCGTCGACCGCAACGGCTTTTCCGCTGCCGCTCGCCAGCTCGGCCTGACCAAGTCCGCCGTCAGCAAGCGCATCAACCGGCTGGAGCAGCGTCTGGGCCTCAAGCTGCTGCAACGCACGACGCGCGCCATGTCGCTGACCGAAGCCGGACGCGTGCTCTACGAGCGCGCCGCGCAAGGCGTCGCCCTGCTCGATGAAAGCGCCCGCCTGGCGGCCGGGCTGGTCGAAGCGCCGCGCGGCGTGCTGCGCGTCACCGCCTCGGTGACGTTCGGCAAGCTCTGCCTGGCACCGCTGATTCCCGAGTTTCTCGCCCGTTATCCCGAGGTCGAGCTGCAACTCACCCTGCTCGACCGCTTCGTCGATCTGGTCGATGAAGGCTACGACGTCGCCCTGCGCCTCACCGCCAAGCCGCCCGAGGGCTATGTCGCCAAGGCGCTGATGCCGGTGACTTACCGGCTGTGTGCTGCGGTGCACGGGCTGAAACGGCAAAAAATCGAAACACCGGCTGACCTGACGAACTTCAATTGCCTGCACTACGGCCTGCGCGAATTCGGTACCGAATGGCGCTTCAAGCGAGGCGACGAAGAGGCGCGCGTTCCGGTGCGCAGCAACGTCGCCGTCAATAACAGCGAAGTGGTGCGCGACCTGCTGCTTGCCGGCCTGGGCGTCGGTCTGGTGTGGAACTACGCGGTCGACCGCGAAATCGCCGACGGCCGCCTGATCCCCCTGCTCTCCGACTGGACGCCCGTCGGCCCCTTCGGCCAGACCGCCTGGGCCTTGTGGACGCCCCAGCGCAGCCTGCCGCCGAAGATTCGCGTCTTCGTCGATTTCCTGGCCGAGCGTTTGGGAAATACGGTCCTTGCATCCCCCGCCGGATAAGGCCTTATTCCTTCGCCGAACGACCATGACGTGTTGGTAGAATTGCCGGCTTTCCGCCTTGGCTTTCAGCGCTCCCATGGATCAACAGACTACCTTCGTGATCGGTGCCGTCATGATGCTGGCCAATGGCGGCATCCTTGGCCTGGTGCACGCGAACATCATGCCGCAACTCCAGGAAAGCGCCGTAACCTGGCGGCGCGGCACCCTTCTCTGTGCCTGCGCCTGCATCATGTTCGCCATCACTGGCCTGGCACCGGCAGGCTTGGTCGTGCCTTTGTCCAATTCGCTGCTTCTTCTCGGCATTACGGCCTACTGGCACGCACTTCGCCAATTCGACGAACGCCCGCTGCAACCCTGGATGCTCTTGCCCTGTGTTGTTGGTATTGCTGGCGCCAGCTGGTTCGTTTTGGTCGATCCGGCATTCAAGATTCGCCTAACGTTTGTCAGTCTGGCCATGAGCAGTATCTTCCTGGGAGCGGCCAGCACGGTGCTGGCGCCGCCCATCCCGGACAGGGCAATTAGCCGGCGCGTACTCGCCATCCTGTTTATCGGCATCGCCGCCTTCGTGCTTGTCCGCCTAATCATGCTCCTGGGCAGCACCATCCCGCCGGATGCCAATTTGTTCAATCCGGCAATGTTGATCAACGCAATTACCCCGATCCTGATCGGAGTCTTGCCAGTCGTCGGCACCACCGCCTTTCTGTTGATGTGTGCGGAGCGTCTCAAGCGCCGCTGGGAAGAAGCCGCGTCGATCGACTATCTCACGGGCTTGCCGAACCGACGTACCCTCGCCGAGCGTGGCCGGAGCGGCTACACCAATGCAAAGGCCAAGGGTTGCGGCTATGCGGTGGCAGTGATCGACATCGACCACTTCAAATCGATCAATGACCGCTTCGGGCATGAGGTCGGCGATCACGCGCTGCGTCACGTTGCCCTTCAGTTGATCCATAACTGCCGCTCAGGCGAAACCCCGACACGACAAGGTGGCGAAGAATTCGTTGTCCTCCTGGGAGACATCGACGAACCTGGCGCAGTCGCAGCTGGCGAGCGCATACGCAGCGGTGTCGAAGCCGCTGTTTACGAGAATGACGACATACGGCTGCCAATCACGGTATCGATCGGCATCGCCATCAGCGGTGAAGATGACGCGAGCTTTGACGATCTGCTGTCGCGAGCCGACATGGCGCTTTACGAAGCCAAAGCAGGAGGGCGAAACCGAGTGGCACTTGCTGCCCCGAATCCGCAGACCAGCAATACATCCACCCCCTGCATCGAGCCAGCGCCGGCTGTCTGATTAGTGCCCCAAACATCCGGCTTCAGGTAACATCGCGCCTGCCCGAATTTTTGCACCGATCATGAGCGACCAACCCGATCTTTTCGCCGCCCCGAATTCTGCCGACCCCACTGCCGAGCCGACCACCGAAGCAGTACCGGCCGTTGCGCCGGCCGAAGCCGACACCGCCGTCCTCGACGAAATGCCTGCCGAGCAAACGGTAGACGCCTTGGATGCCGCCGACGCCGGCGAGCCGCCCGCGCTGCCGCCGGCCGCCACCGGCCCGGCCGAGGATATTCCGCCGCCGGCCGACTATGCCGCCCGCCGCTATCTCGAATACGCCATGAGCGTGGTCACCGGCCGCGCGCTGCCCTCCAATGCCGACGGCCAGAAGCCTGTGCAGCGCCGCATCCTTTACGCCATGCACCGCATGGGCCTCTACCGCAGCCCCAAGCATGTGAAATCGGCGCGCGTGGTCGGCGATGTGATCGGTAAATACCACCCGCACGGCGACTCCTCGGTGTACGACGCCATGGTGCGCATGGCGCAGGACTGGAGCCTGCGCTACCCGGTGGTCGATGGCCAGGGCAACTTCGGCTCGCGCGACGGCGACAACGCCGCCGCCATGCGTTACACGGAAACCCGCCTGACGCCCATCGCCGAACTGCTGCTCTCAGAACTCGACGAAGGCACGGTCGACTGGAAGCC
>JAYRMB010000055.1:0-1034 GCA_041904995.1 Azonexus sp. | reverse complement strand
TGTTTTTGCCAAACGTTTGAAGCGTTTCCCAAGCGGTTTCAAACAAGGTATCATACAGCATCTTTGGCTCGTGAAGCGCTGTTTTGTTCAATACTTCAGGAAGCGTAAAAACTACGTGAAAATAAGGTACAGGAAGCAGTTCGGTTTCCCGTGTTTGTATCCAATCTTCTCGGTTCCGTCCTTGGCATTTCGGGCAATGGCGGTTTCGGCAGGAGTTGTAACTGATGCTTACATTTCCACATTCATCACAAGCATCGATATGTCCTCCCAAAGCCGATGTTCTGCACTTTTTTAATGCAAATAAAGTTCTTAATTGCCAGGAATTTAATCCTAAATCTTCCAATTTTGAACCTAATTTGTTTAAAACATCGGCGACTTCGTATTGAGGTTGAGATTGAGGTTGAGTTGGCTGTTTTTTTATGGCTTTAAAACCTCTCATTTCTTCCCAAATTCTGAAAAAAGGGTATCGAGCGGTGAAAAGAGTTTTTGTGTGGAAAGTTGGGCAATTTGAAGATAAATCAACGTCGTGTCAATACTTTCGTGACCGAGAAGATTTTTGATGCTTAAAATATCCATCCCATCTTCCAGAAGATGCGTCGCAAAACTGTGCCGAAGCGTATGAACACTCACTTCTTTCAATATTTTTGCCGTTTTTGATGCCTGCTTTACCGCCCATTGAACGCCCCGTTGCGAATATCTGGAATCGAAGCCTGTGCTGAGCGAAGTCGAAGCGCCAGCTCTTCCTTCTCGTGGCATTCCAAAGAGATAATTTTCTGGTTTTTCCGCTTCGATATACTTTTTTAATCCCCGAATCAAATGCTCCGAAAGTGGCAAATAGCGGTCTTTTTTGCCTTTTCCTTGAACCACTTTCAACTGTTTTCGATCAAAATCTAAGTCGCATAAACGGAGATTTCTAACCTCCATACAGCGCAATCCGCAGCCGTAAAGAATCCCGATTAAAATTTTATGTTTCAGAAGTTTACATCCTGAAAGCATTTGCCAAACCTCTTGTTTACTGAGAACTACAGGCAGTT
>JAYRMB010000054.1:0-1055 GCA_041904995.1 Azonexus sp. | reverse complement strand
AATCTTTGTAATCGAACGTTACTGTTTTATCATCAATTCCCCTAATTCTACCATTGCTGATGGCAATTTTGTGGGTATATCTGCCCAAATATTCCACCACAGATTTTGGGCTTCCAAAAGGCTTTTTAGCGTAAACTACCCAAGGTTTTTCCCACAGATTTTGCCTGATTTTTGGATATTCTTCAAGGTTTTTAACTTTCAGTTTCTCACAAAATTTAGCCCTAAAAACTTTACTCAAAGCCTTTACCGGAAACAAAAATTTACCGTCATTTTTGATGTTTTTCCAAGCTCCGTTTTCATCCACGCCACCGCCCGGAACAATGCAGTGCAAATGCGGATGAAGACTCAAATTCTGTCCCCAAGTGTGCAAAACAGCAATCATTCCCATTTGGAGATTTTTGTTTTTGCCAAACGTTTGAAGCGTTTCCCAAGCGGTTTCAAACAAGGTATCATACAGCATCTTTGGCTCGTGAAGTGCGGTGTTGTTCAACACTTCTGGTAATGTAAAAACCACATGAAAATACGGCACAGGAAGCAGCTCTGTTTCCCGATTTTCAATCCATTGTTCCCGATTCCGCCCTTGACATTTTGGGCAATGGCGGTTTCGGCAGGAGTTGTAACTGATGCTGATATTTCCACATTCATCACAAGCATCGATATGTCCTCCCAAAGCCGATGTTCTGCACTTTTTTAATGCAAATAAAGTTCTTAATTGCCAGGAATTTAATCCTAAATCTTCCAATTTTGAACCTAATTTGTTTAAAACATCGGCGACTTCGTATTGAGGTTGAGATTGAGGTTGAGTTGGCTGTTTTTTTATGGTTTTAAAACCTCTCATTTCTTCCCAAATTCTGAAAAAAGGGTATCGAGCGGTGAAAAGAGTTTTTGTGTGGAAAGTTGTGCAATTTGAAGATAAATCAACGTCGTGTCAATACTTTCGTGACCCAAGAGATTTTTGATGCTTAAAATATCCATCCCATCTTCCAGAAGATGCGTCGCAAAACTGTGCCGAAGCGTATGAACACTCACTTCTTTCAATATTTTTGCCGTTTTTG
>JAYRMB010000022.1:0-38223 GCA_041904995.1 Azonexus sp. | reverse complement strand
CTCGAAGGCTTCGGCAGTGCTTCGGTGGGCGGGGTGATCATCGCCTGCATGGCCTATCTGTGGAGCAATCGACTGTTGCCGGCGGCGCTGGCCGGCAGGGAGGCCTGGGAAGTGGCCGCCTTCTTCGCTTTCTGGGCGCTGAGTCTGGGGCATGGCCTGTGGCGTGGGCGCAACGCCTGGCGCGAGCAGATGTTGCTGGCCGCCTTCCTTGCGCTGCTGCTGCCCGTGCTTGATCGTGTTGGCGGCGGCGATGCGCTGCGCCAGGCTGTCGATCTGACCGCCTTTCTTTGCGGCGGCCTGATGCTGATCATCGGCCTGCGTTTCTTCCGGAGCGAGGTGGCGCGATGAATTTCCATGCCTTATGGGCACTGATCCTGATCGTCGCCGGCTTTGCCTGTCTGGCCCTCGGCATGAAGCGCCATTATCGCCAGGTTTTTGCCGCGCCCTTGGGCCAGCGGCGCCGCCATGTGCTGCGCGGCGCCGGCTGGATCCTGCTTGGCTTGGCCGTGCTGCCTTGCTGCCTGGGCTGGGGGATCGCCATGGGCATCGTGTTGTGGACCGGGCTGCTGGCAGCCGGTGTCTTGCTGGTCGCCCTGGTCCTTTCAAACTACGCCTGAAATCATCGCGCCGGGTGCGGCCTGGGCGACTGCTGCGGTGCACTGACCAAAGCGGGCAAATTAGCCTCGGGCTTAAGCTTCTGGACAGGCAAGGGGCGGCGCAGTAGCATCGCCGCCCCATCCCAAAAGCACACCCATGGTTTCACCCTCTTCAGCCCATGCCTGCGGCATCGACTTCGGCACATCCAACTCAACCGTCGGCTGGCTGAGGCCGCAGCAAACAACGCTGCTCCCCCTTGAAGATGGCAAGCCAACCTTGCCCTCCGTCGTCTTCTTCAATGCCGAAGACGATTCGGTCCGCTTCGGCCGGGCGGGCCTTCAGGATTACCTTGAGGGCTATGAGGGACGGCTGATGCGTTCCCTCAAAAGCCTCTTGGGCAGCAGCCTGATTGATGGGGTCACCGAAGTCCAGGGGCGCGCCATTCGCTTTCGTGATCTGCTGACCCAGTTCATCGCCACGCTCAAAGAGCGGGCAGAAGCGCACGGCGGGCGCGCTTTCGATCAGGCCGTTTTCGGGCGGCCCGTGCATTTTGTCGATGACGACACCGCCGCCGATCAGTTGGCCGAGGCCACGCTGGGCGATATCGCCCGAGCGGTGGGGTTCAAGGAGTTGAGTTTCCAGTATGAACCCATCGCTGCCGCCTTCCATTACGAGACCAGTCTGGCTCGGGAGGAAGTGGTTCTGGTGGCCGATATTGGCGGTGGTACTTCCGATTTCTCCATCGTTCGTCTTTCCCCGGATCGAGCAAAGGCCAGCGATCGATGGAGCGATGTCCTGGCCAACGACGGCATCCACATCGGTGGCACCGATTTCGACAAACAGCTGAGCTTGGCCGAAGTCATGCCCCAGTTGGGCCATCGCAGCCAGTTGAAGAGTGGTCGGGAAATGCCGTCCAGCATCTATTTCAACCTGGCGACGTGGCACACCATCAACTTTGCCTACACCCGCCAAGTCTGGGCGGAACAGCAGCGGCTGTATCTTGAAGCCATCGCGCCGGAACGGCTTGATCGCCTCCTGGCCTTGATCCAGGACCGGGCCGGCCATTGGCTGGCCCATCAGGTCGAGGAGGCAAAGATTGCCCTTTCCAATCAGGAGACGGCCCTGCTTTCCCTGGAGCGATTTTCTCCGGGGCAGCAAATACTGCTGACACGCAGCCAATTCGATTTGGCGGCCCAGATCCTGGTGGAAAAGATCGAGGGGGCCGTCACTCGACTGCTGCCCGAGGCGGGTGTGACCGCGTCGGGTATCGATACGGTCTTCTTCACGGGAGGCTCAAGCGGCATCCCCCTGCTGCGTCGGCGTATTTCTGCGCTGCTGCCCCAGGCCCGGATCGTCGAAGGTGATCTTTTCGGCAGCATTGGTGCAGGCCTGGCAGTCGATGCTGCGCGGCGTTATGGAATGGGACGTTAGTAACAGCGGTCGGCCGTTTTCAGTTACCTGGCAGGAAATCGGCCAGAGCGGTCGTTGGTCCCCGGCGTAATGTCCGGCAGCCATGCGCCAGTCAACTGCCGTTCAGTCGTAGGTGAGGTCAATGACCGCTTTCCAATTCGGGCTCAAACAGAATCCGACCCAATGCGGAAGCTGTCAAAGTAGAAGCTGACGCTCAACCTAGAAGCCACAGGAACTGCGCGGCGTTATCGCGCCGCTTCTGGTGAGCCGGAAACTCAAGCGCACGTGCATCACAAAGGCCGCTTGTGCCTTAGCCAACATGTTGGCCAAGGTCTTCAGTTTCCTACAAGACCTTCAGAGGCCCTTTGCCGTTACCCTGCTGCCACAGCAACTTGATGCTCACCCTCAGTAGCTTTTTTCTTGCTAGGGGTAGCAATAGGGTTTTCATAGACGATATGAACCGAACCAGCGCTCGCGTTACTGACATCCCTCATTACGGAGTAAAGCGTCAGTACGCGATCACTGAGAATTGGTTTTTTCTTTGCCTGTGTAGTCGTCTTCATGTCGTTGCTCCTTTAGAGCATATGACTAGTCTAACATTGATCGGTTCGGGTTGAGCCCAACCTACTGAGCTTACGCAGTAGAGCACCTAGCATAAGAGTAAAGGTTGTTGCTAAAGGAAAGAACATATCTTTGCCCCCATCAGCCAAGATGCCAGGTTGGTCTGAATGTATGTTCACAACCCCAATAACGTGGGGATTTTTCTTTGTTTTCTCGGGTGGCTCAAAAATCGGTAGAGAAACAAAACTCCTTACATTGCTTCCTTGGTCTGACTCAAAGTACTCCTTTAATCGGTCTGCTACTTCTGGCCTTAAGCCAGAGGTTTGGCTCCAGTCAGCGATTAGAGTTGCGGTATCACGACATGCTGCAGGTTCGTTGGGAAAGCAGAATGCGTGGGGGGCTCCGGGCAATATATTGTTTCGTCCGTGACTATCGCAGTATGCATCTGCTGTCGGTATAGGTAGAGCGAACTCACCGATCTCACTGTCAATCTCGGGTTTGTCTGAGTCGCCCTCTGGTAGAACGAGAGCGAACACGGGATTTAGCTCAAGTGCCCCACGAATATCGGTTAATGAACTGCCTTCCAAAAATGAAATTCGGGCTCCCCATGACTTCAGTTCCTCCTCTTCTGTTGGGGATTCCTTGAATGTCATTATGTTTATTGCATATCTTCCGGACTTCGGGTTGCCGTCAAATAATTTGGCTAGAGAAAGTAGTGCTAACAACGTTATCTGAATCGCTTCATTGACTCCGTCGTGTTTTACCGCAGGATCGCCGGCGCGAACGACTTCTGCTCCCGCAGTTACAACAAAACTTTCGTATTTTCGTAAGAAATCATCTGGGGGCAGAGTCCGGATAAGCCGTTCCAGTCTTTCGGAAGATTCTTCAAGAGTCTGTGCCTGCGCAAACATTTGCCATCGAAAGCAGTAGGCAAACAAAGCGAGCGCTACATAAAAGACAGCTGCTTGCCACACAAAATGCTCACCCCATGCAAATGGGAAGGCGCCTTTGATTTCCGTAGAGAAAATACTGCCAAATAAGCCAACGATTGCACCGAGTGCGGCGGTCGCAGCCGAAAATGATGGATCTTTGAGGTGTTTTAAGAGTTGGTTGTTGGACGTCTTCAGTTTGGGCATCTCTAATTTGCCGCATCGAGTTGGTGTGAGGCTGAAATTATGTTCTTCAAATACCGCCATGTCATCTTGAATCGCCCCGACTTTCGTAGACAACTGAGTGTCTGTCTGGATGCGCGTACCTGCCATGCAATCCGCAGAGTGTGGATGACAGCTTTGGCCGACAAGCCGAAGCACAAACCCAACCTGCACGACATCCCTCCGAAGGGTGGCTGCTTCAAATAGGGGCAGATGCAATTTGCCGGTCAGCAGCGGGTTTCCCTAGGACATTGAACGACTGCTAGCAGCGGATGAGATGGTGCAGGGCCGCAATTGGTCGCTTTGTTGGGGCATTTTCCTTACTGCTGCGGTGCACCGGCCAAATCAGCCATTTTTCAAGGCGTGGAAGAGGCCGATGCCGGTGACGGCGGCGAGGCTGGTCCATGACAGCACGTCGCCCCAGTCGTCGGCAAGCAGGGCGGCGAGCAGGCCGACGGTGCTGAGCAGGGCGAGCAGCAGCGGCATGCGGAAAATCTGCCAGGCGGTCTTCATGGCGTCGCCCCGCGGCTGGCTGGATGTGGGCCGTGGCGTCGGCGGGCCAGCCACAGGTAGAGGCCGCTGGCGAGGACGACGAGGGTCAGCAGATTGAGTGCCGCCCACAGCATTTTCAGCGGCAGGCCGCCGTAATCGCCAAAATGCAGCGGCTGCGAGAGCTGGAAAGCGGTGATATATCCGGGGCGCTCGCCGGCCTGCAGCACTTCGCCGGTCTGTGGCGAGACGAGCAGGCGTTGGCTCAGGCGGGCGGTCAGCGGCGTGTTGCCGTGCAGGATGACGGCGAAATGCTCCGGGGTGCTGAGCAGGGTGCCCGGCCAGGCGATCATGTCCAGGCGCATGCCGGGGGCGGCGGCGAGGGCGCGCTGCATGGCGAGTTCGGCGGGCGGCAGGTCGATGGCGCCGGGTAGCGGCGGCAGCAGGGTTTGCGTCGCGCCGGCCCGTAGCTGGGCGGCTTGTTCGGTCTGCCAGGCTTTGAGGATCAGGTCGGCCCAGGTGTTGACCACGCCGGTGGCGCCGACGACCAGGGCCCAGACCAGGGTGACGATCCCGAGCAGATTGTGCTGGTCGAGCCAGAAGATGCGCCGGGTGCGCTGGCGGCGCACGCTGCCGAAATCGAGCTTGCGCATGAAGGGGGCGTAGAGCACGACGCCGGAAACGAGCGAAAGGACGAGCAGCACGCCCATCAGCCCGAGAAAGAGCTTGCCGGCGAGGCCGGCGAAGAGATCGACGTGCAGGCGATAGACCACGCCCATGAAGCCGCGCCCGAGTTCGGGCGTGCCGAGGATGGCGCCGCTGCCAGCATCGGCGGCGAGCAGCACGGCGGCGCTTTCGTCGGTATCGACGCGGGTGTCGAGCTTGACGTACCAGAGGTTCGGTTCGTCGGCTTCGGCAAAGAAATAGAGCGGTACGCGGCCGGGGGCGGCGGCCTGGGCGGCACGGGCGATGTCGTCGAGGCGGGCCCGTTGCTCGCCGGCCGGGGCCGGACGGAAGCCGTGACCGGCCAGCGCGTGAATCTCGTCGGAAAAGATCAGCGGCAGGCCGGTCAGGCACAACAGCAGCATGAATAGCGTGCACACGAGGCTGGACCAGGTATGGATCCAGCCCCAGGTGCGCAGGGTACGCGCCTGCATCAGAAGTCGATGGTGGCGCTGAGGGTGACGGTGCGCGGCGCACCGAGGACGAGGTAGCCGTAGCCTGGGTAGCCGCCGACCGAGGCCCAGTAGTTGCGGTCGGTGACGTTGTCGATACGAGCGCGGAAGGTCACGGCCTGGTCGGCGATCACCGTGGCGTAGCGGGCGCCCAGATCGTATCGCGTCCACGCCGGCACGCGCAGGGTGTTGGCGGCATCGGCGTACTGGCTGGAGGTGTGCACGGCGCGGGCGTTGACGGCCAGGCCCTTGATGCCGGGGATGTCCCATTCGGCGCCGAGGTTGAACTGGCTACGCGGCACGCCGATGGCGCGCTTGCCTTCGAGGCTGGCGTTGGTGGTCTCGGTGATCTTGCCGTCAAGGAAGGTAACGCCGCCGAGCAGTCGCACGCCACGCAGCAGTTCGCCGAAGGCGCTCAGTTCCAGGCCGCGGTTGCGCTGGGTGCCGGCTTCCTTGAAGACGTTGTTGTCTACAGCACCGAACGGCTTGTCCACCGAGAACAGGGCGACAGTGGCGCCGAGTTTGCCGCCGTCGAACTTGGCGCCGATTTCCTGTTGCTTGGTGACGTGCGGCGACAGCGACTGGCCGTAATTGACCGTGCCCCACGGTGCGCTGTCGCCCTTGGTCAGGCCTTCGACGTAGTTGCCGTAGAGCGAGACCTGCGGCGTCAGGCGGAAGAGCAGGCCGGCCATCGGGGTCAGCTTGTCGGTGTTGTATTGCGAGGTCTGGCTGCCGGTGGTGTTGTCGTAATTCTTCTGGTCGATGTGCTGCTGGCGGGCGCCCACCGTCAGCAGGACGCGGTCGTCGATGAAGGCCAGCGTATCGGCCAGCGCAATGCTGTGGGTGTCGATGCGCTCGGTGACCAGCGGGTCGCTCATGCTGCCGCCGACGTAATAGGTCGGTGTCGGCATGGCAATGGTCGTCGGCGTGTAGAGGTTCCCGGCGTAGGGCGCGTTGTAATTGCCGAAGGCGTAGGCGTTCTTCGATGCGCTCTGGAAGGCCGCTGCCGACAGGACGACCGTGTGCTTGACCGGGCCAGTGGCGAATTTGCCGCGCAGGCCGACTTCGCCAGTCGTGACGCTGTCTTCGCGCACATTGTCGAAACGGTAGGCGGTGGTGTTGCCGTTGCCATCGGCGGTCAGGTTGGTCAGGACATTGTGTTCCTTGCCCTGGCGCATGCCGCCAGCGGCCCAGGCGGTGAGGTTGTCGGTGATGTCGAATTCGCCGCGCAGAGTGCCGAATAGTTGCTGGTCGTCGGTGTAGGTCCACGGCTGGCCGTAGTTCTTGCTGGCGTCCGGCGCGCTCGGGATGCTGGTGCCGTTGGGCGTTACGCTGGGGCGCGGGCGGTCGATGCGGTGATCCTGGTAGCCGAGGTCGGCCGAGATGCGGAAACGATCGCCGCGGTAATCGGCCCCGAGCGCCAGAACGCTGAGGTCGCGGTCCTCGCCCTTGACCGTACTTTCGCCGGCGCGGCGGACGGCGTTGAAGCGGATGCCGGCCCGTTCTTCCGGCCCGAAGCGGCGGGCGAGGTCGGTGGCGACGACAGTTTGGCCGCCGTTGTCGATACCGAGCGTGAGCTGGGTCAGCGGATCGGCCGGCGCCCGCTTGGGCAGCGCATTGACGGTGCCGCCGACACCGAAGCCGGAGGCGACGCCGACGCCGCCGTTCAGGAAGGCGTTGGCGCCGCGGAAGACCTCGACCCGTTCGAGCAATTCGGCCGCGACGAACTGGCGCGGCAGGACGCCGTACAGGCCGTTATAGGTCATATCGTCGGAGGGCACCGGGAAGCCGCGCATCATGTACAGCTCCTGGAAATTGCCGAAGCCGCGGGCGACACGCACCGTCGGGTCGTTCTGCATCACGTCGGCGACGCTCTTCGCCTGCTGGTCCTGCATCAACTGGGAAGTGTAGGCGGTGGAGCTGAACGGGGTTTCCATCATGTCGAGGTTGCCGAGCAGGCCGACCCGGCCGCCGCGCGCCACCTGGTTGCCGGCGTAGTTGGCGGGGAGGCCGGCGGCCGAGGCATCGGCACTGGCCTGGACGACCACGGTGTTCAGGGTCTTTTCCTCGGCCTCGCTACGTTCGCCGCCGGCCGTCTTCAATTGGTAGCTGCCGTCGCTCTGTGGCACGGCTTGCAGGCCACTGCCCTGCAACAGTTCGCGAAAGCCCGCGTCGACCGAGCGGCTGCCGTTCAGGCCGGCGGTCGTCTTGCCGGCGGTCAGGGTTGGCGGGAAGGAGAGCAGCACGCCGGCCTGGGCGGCAAAGGCGGAGAGCGCCGTGCCAAGCGGGCCGGCCGGAATCTGGAATGACTTGGCCACCTGGGCGTGGGCAACGCCGGGAAGGGCAGCGGCCAGGGCGATGCTGCCGAGGGCGAGATGAACGGCCAGCACGGCGGGGCGCAGGCGGAGGGATTTCGGTTGTTGACGGGACATGGTGTGTTTCCTGGCAAAGAGTGTTTGAGTGCTTTCACCTCTGTTGCCACGCGAGAAACGAAAAAGTACAGCGGGGGGTGAAAAATTATTGACTGACGACGATGGCGGGGATGACCGACTGGTCGTGGAGGCGCGTCGGGAGCGTGGCGTGGCCGAGTTGCAGCTGGCGCACGATGCGATGCAAGCCGTCGAGAATCCAGTAGCGCCCCTGCCAATACAGCAGGTCGGCGGGATAGGCGAGATCGGCCTCGGCCAGGCGCCTGGCCTGCTCCGGATAATCCTGCGGATTGGCCATGACTTGGCGCGGTGTGGTGTCGAACAGCAGGCCGCAGCCCGGTCGCGATGACCAGAACGGAAGGTCGAGGAATTCGTTGAAGCGTTCGGCGGGCAATTCGATGCACGGTGCCGGTAGTGCCCAAACGGCCTGCACGTGCCAATCGAAGGGCAGGATATGGTCGCGCAGGACGGATGGGACGTGCTTGTCCCGCGGCCGGCCGGGATCAACCACCGCGCGCTTCCAGGCGTTCGCCGCTTTCGTCGCGGACCAGCCTGACCGGCAGGGTTTCGCTCAGTGCGGCCAGGATGTGTTCGCTGTCGTGCAGCGGGAAGGCGCCGGAGATGCGCAGGTTGGCGGCATCGGCGGCGCAGGTCAGCGTTGGTCGGCGATAGCGGGCGAGTTGGGCGACAAAATCGGCCAGGCGCATGTCGTCGGCGATCAACATGCCCTGACTCCAGGCCGAGTCGGCGGCGAGCGCAATGCTGTGCAAGCGGATGCCGTCACGGTCGAAGCGCACGCTTTCGCCGGCGGCGACGATGAAATTGGCCGCGCCTTCGCGGTAGCCGTGCACCGCGACCTTTTTTTCCAGTACGACGACGCGGCTGCCCTCCTTGTCCTGTTCGACGGTGAAACGCGTGCCGAGGGCGGTGGCGCGGCCGTCGGCGGTTTCCACCATGAACGGACGGTTGGCCGGATCGGGCGCGGTTTCGATCAGGATGCGGCCGCGGCGCAGGCGGAGCAATCGGGTTTTTGCCGAATATTCGATGTCCACCGCAGTATCGGTGTCGAGTTGCAGTTGCCCGCCGTCAGCCAGTTGCACACTGCGCAATTCGCCGACGGCGGTGATGGCCGAGGCCGACAGGTCGCTTTCGCGATAGGCCAGCCAACCGGTGCTGCTGCCGACCAGCAGGATGGCGAGCTGGGCCACGAAGCGGCGGCGTCGCTTGCCGGCGGGCGGCAGACGCAAGGCTTGCGACGAGGCGCCGGCCTGTCCGCTCGGGATGTCGGCCAAGCGGGCGACGGTCGCTTCCGCCCGTTGCCAGGCCTTTTCGTGGGCCGGGTGGGCGTTGCGCCAGGCATGCCAGCGGCAGCGGTCGTCTTCGCTGGCCTCGCCGGAAGCGAGCAGGACGAACCATTCGGCGGCCTGGGTCAGGACGGCGGGGCTCGGCTCGCCATCGCGGTGGGACGGCAGCGGGCTCATGGCTTGGCGGCCTGCATGCAGTGCAGCATGGCCTGCATCATGTATTTCTTGACCATGCTCAGCGAGACGCCGAGGTGTTCGGCGATTTCGGCATAGCGCAGGCCGTCGAGCTGGGAGAGCAGGAAGGCCTGGCGCGCCTTGCTCGGCAGGCCATCGAGCAGGGCATCGATGGCGAGCAGGGTTTCGAGCAGCAGGGCGCGTTCTTCCGGGCTCGGTGCCAGTGCTTCGGGCTGGGCGGCAAGGGCCTGCAGGTAGGCACGCTCGAGATCCTGGCGGCGCAGGTGATTGACCATCAGGCCGTGCGCCATCGTCGTCAGGTAGGCGCGCGGTTCGCGCAATTCATCCAGGGCGGGCGGTCGGCCGAGCAGGCGGAGAAAAGTATCCTGGGCCAGGTCGGCCGCCTGTTCCGAGCAGCCGAGCTTTTTGCGCAGCCAGCCGCGCAAGAAGCCATGGTGGCTGGCGTAGAGGTCGGCGATGAGGGCGGGCGCAGGCGCAGCGGGGGTCAAGATGGACTCCGGAAACATGACCTGGCTGGCTGTGCCGTACGCGGCAACTGGCTGGCTAGTTGATAATGGTTCGCATTTTCGCTGTTGTCGCGACCAGCGTCAACGCGGCTTCAGTGTGCGCTGCCAACTTGGTAAGTGGCATGGCAGGCGACGCAGCGTTGCAGGTTGTCGGCCAGCAGTTTGCCGACGGTTTCCTTGTCGCCGATGGCGGTGGCGACGCTGGCGATTTCGTCGAAACCCTCGTGCGTGGCCTTGCCGAGCGGGAAGAATTCTTTCGGGGCTTTCTTGCGGATGCCGTGCACGAGGGAGGTAGGATCGGCGAAGTCGGCCTGGTGGGCCTTTAGCCCGACGCTGGTGGCGGCCGCGGCGACTTCCTGCATGTTGCCGGCCTGGTTGGCGGCGACTATGCGCTGGACGACGACGAGGAATTCGCGCATTTCACTGAGCAGGAAGTGGCGTTCCCTGGCGTCGAGCGGCAGGACCAGGCGTTTATCCTCATCGCTCCCGTGCGCGTGGGGGCCATCGGCGGAGACGGCGAAGTTGGGGGCGACCAGCAGCGCTGTGGAGAGCACTGCTGCGGTGTACAGCGAAAAACGGGCAATTTTCATGGCGAGTATCGAGGAAAAGCCCGGCCGCTGGGGCCGGGCGGGCTGAGAGATGGTTTAGAAGCTGCCGCGCCAGGCGAGTTGGACGGAACGGCCGATGGCCTTGATTTCCTGGCCGGAGACGCCTTCGGTCAGGTGCTCGTGATAGGTCTTGTCGGCCAGGTTCTTGACGGCGAAGCGCAGGCTCTGGTTCTTGGCGAATTGCCAGGTGGCGCCGAGGTCGGCGGTGGCGAAGCCGGCGGTGGCGTTTTCGGCGCCGCGGGTGAATTGCGTGGCGACGCGGTCCTGGCGGTCAACCAGGCGCAGCGTGAAGTCGGCCTTGACCTGCGGCATCAGCGTGCCGATCCAGCCGAGACGGGCTTCGTCGGCCGGCATCTGGAACAGCGGTTCGTCGCGATCGTTGTTGGTACCGCGGACCAGCGAATAGCCGGCGGTCAGCCAGTGACCGTTGACGAACTGCCAGCGGGCGTTGGCTTCAAGGCCCTTGATCGTGGCGCTGCCCAGATTGACCGTCTTCTTGCAATTGGCCGCATTGGCCGCACCGCAGGCGGCGGTGGCGGCGGCTCCGGTCAGGATCTGGCCGGTGATGTAGTTGTCGATCTTGTTGTAATAGGCCGAGATGCCGTAGTCCACCACCGCATTGGCCCCCTTGAAGCCGACCTCGAACTGGTCGGCGGTTTCGGCCTCGACCTCCGGGCTGCCGGCGTAGTAGTAGCCGTCGCCGCGCAGGCCCGATTCGTAGCGCTCGCGCATGCCGGGGGCGCGGAAGGCGCGAGCGTAGTTGGCGTAGGGGCGCAGCAGCGGGGCGACTTCGTAGATGGCGCCGAGGCTGCCGGAGATGGCGCTGTCGCTGCCGTCCAGGCCGCTAGTGCGGGCGCCGTTGTTCATGCTGTCGGCGTCGCCCTTCACCGTGTCGTAACGCAACCCCGCCAGCAGATTGAGTTTGCCGAAGCGCATGTCGTCCTGGGCGTAGACGCCAATGGCCTTGATGCTGGCGTTCTGGAAGGGATTGTTGGCGTTCAGCGTGGTGAAAGGAGCGGCTGTCGCCATGTAGCGATCCGGGTTGCCGGTCATTTCCCAGGCGTTGAGGCCGAAGGAAACCAGATGCTGCGGATGGATCAGCCAGTCGGCCTTGGCGTCGAAGCCGTCAGTCTGAAAAGTGACCTGGTTGGTCACGATGTCGCGGCCGGCCTTGTTGGCCCAGGAGTAGATCTGGCGTTCCATCTCCTGGCGATAGACGCGCACGTCGAAGTTGATCGGCGCCTCGCCTACGCCCTTGCGGTTGTAACCGAGCTCATAGAGGCGGCGTTCCTGCTTCGGCGAATGGACCGTCGTGCTGCCGACGATGGCGGTGTTGGCGTGCGCCTTGGTCGAGCCGGGATACCAGACGTCCTCGTCACGATGCAGCTGGGCGGAGACACGCAGTTGCTGCTGGGGGTCGATACGGAAACGGTATTGGCCGATGAAGCTGTCGGAGTCGTAGCCGGTACGGTCAACCTTGCCTTCCGGCGACTGGTAGTCGTCGATGCGGGCCAGCGAGGCGCCGAGCATCAGCGCATGGTCGCCGGCGCTGGCGTTCATGACCGCCGTGCCGCGCATGCCCTGGCTGGCGCTGTCGTAGCTGGCCGCCGCATCGACGCCGAAGCCCGGCGTGAAGCGGGCCTGCGGCAGCAGCACATTGATCGCGCCGCCCAGCGCGCCGGTGCCGTAGAGAACGGAAGAACCACCTTTGACGACCTCGACGCGTTCGGCCAGGCCGAGCGACATGAAAGAGGCAATCGAACCGGCCGGCTGGGCCGAGTTGAAGCGCATGCCATCGACCAGCAGCACGATGCTTTCCTTGCCGAGACCGCGGATGTTCGGGTTCTGGCCTTGCGCGCTGTCATTGGAGATGGCGATGCCGGGTTCGCCGCGCAGCGCGTCGCCGAGGTTCTGGCCGCCGCGCCGGTCGAGCTCGGCACGGTCGAGCGTGGTGGTGGAAATCGGCGTTTCGAGGTCGTTGGAACTGTAACCCTTGGCCGTCACGTTGACGGCAGAGAGCGTGCTTTCTTCGGCGATTGCGGAGGAGAAAGCCAGCGACAAGGCGAGGGCAAGTGGCGTGAGACGAGGCAAAGACATGAGAACTCCCGTGAGTACGGCTGGCTGGCGGGAGGCTGGCTTGCCCAGATAGTTAATTAAACGCTTATATACTACCAAATGAGAATCATTATTAACTTGATGGGAGTCAAAAATTCTGGGTACGTGGAGATGCTTGCGGCCACGATGCAGGTTCCAGTTGCCGCTTCGGTCTAGCCTTGAAGTGCATTCCGGGTTCCGGCGATCGCCGTCTGAAGCGGCAGGTCGGCGCGAATTGGTGTCGTTTTGATCCCGCAGCGATGGTGGGATGACGATGCTGCGGTGCACGGGCAAAACAGGCAAAAAAACGGCCGGTCGGGGTCAGCGAACCGGCCGAGAAGGCGCGAGAAATCGAGAAAAACTAGTTCAGCATGTCGGTTGCGCGCTGGCACAGGCGAACGGCCAACTGGTCGCGCTCCCTGGCCAGGCGCTCGCATTCGCGATGGGCTTCACAGATGGTCTTGTCGAGATACCAGACGCGCTGGGCGGCGTTGATCAGCTGTTCGTTGGCATCGCGCAGTTCCATCAGCTTTTGCCCGAGTTCGATGATGATCTGCCCGGATTCAAACTTTTGGAGCCGTTGCTGCAGCTGACGACAAATTTCCTCCAGGCGCAGGATTTCGTTCGCTTGCGCAACGCTTTTCTTGGCGTTGATCGTGGCGCTACGCCGCTGCGTCTGCCGGGCTTGGCGCAAGGCCGACTTGAGCGCAGCATTTTCCGCCTCGAATTCGCTCTGGCGGCATGCGTCGGTGCCAATTAGCGGAGGGAGGTTGTCATCCTCGCCGACCGGGGCGCGTTCGAGGATGGCACGGTTCTTAAGCGGGGCAAGCATTTCGTTCCTCCTTGATCGGCTGTTGGCTCAGGCGTTCGCTAGCCCGTTCGCACAGATTGCGGGTTTCGCCATCGAGGTCGCCCTGTTCGCAAATGCGATCCAGCAGGCGGGCGGCATTGAGGGCGGAATGGGAACACCCGGTTTCATCGTGGATCAGTACCAGGCTCAAGGCTCCGGCGAGCAATTCGGCTGACGGCATGGCTTGGGTCTCCATTCAGATGGATGCTGCGAGGGTCAGTAGCCAGAACAGCAAACCGGCCAGGAGGGTATTCATTAACAGGCTGTCCATGGTGCGATCTCTAATTGAGAATGATTCCTATCCTATAGGGCTTTATTTGAAAAGTAAATAGGAATTATTGTTAATTACCCGTTGTGAATTGTTTCGATCGGTAACGCGCCTCTTGCAAAGCAAACGAGAATCATTATTATTTAATAACCACAAAACTCGTATGACAATTGGCATCCCCGCGCAAGGTGGTGTTGCCTATTACCCAACCCTTACCTCTCGGAGAATGAATATGGCAAAGATTGGCATTTTTTTCGGATCCACCAGCGGCAAAACCCGCAAGGTCGCCAAGATGATCAAGAAACGTTTTGACGATAGCCTGGTCGCCGATCCAATCAATATCAATCGGGTCGAGGCGGATGATCTGCTCGCTTACGAATTCCTGATCCTCGGTACGCCCACCATGGGTGAGGGGCAATTGCCGGGACTGAGCGCGGAATGCGATGAGGAGAGCTGGGAGGAGGCACTGCAGAAGTTTGCCGGTATCGACTTGGCTGGGAAAACGGTCGCCATTTTCGGATTGGGCGATCAGGTCAGCTATAGCAACGAGTTTTGCGATGCGATGATCGAGATTTATGACTTCGTCAGTGCGCGAGGTGCCAAGGTTGTCGGCGCCTGGCCAACTGCTGGCTACAATTTTTCCACCTCGCAGTCGGTGATCGACGGGAATTTTGTTGGCCTGGCACTGGATCTAGACAATCAAACTGATCAAACCGAGGCACGTCTCGATGCCTGGTTGCGTTCAATAGCGCCCGATTTCGGTCTGCCTGTTTAAGGAGAATATCGATGGAAGAGCTGATGACCGCGGAGCAACTGGTTGCTCGTACCATGTATCTGTTGTCCAGAGCTGCGACCATCGGCGTCTGCCCAGGTCGGGTCAGGGCATTGATTCAACATCTGGAATGTGTGGCTGCGTATTCCACCCCAATACCACCACCCATTCCGGTCCAAACCCTGCCAGCGATTCCGGACGAAACCCGCCACCCGCTCCACTCGAAACCCTACCGCCCGTTCCAATCCAAAGTCGGCCACCCATTCCAAAACAAACCCGCCACGCAGGCGGGTTGATGTAGAGGGATTACGAACTTCAGGCAGAGGCCAATTTCCGACTGCGTTGTTTGCGCATCGACTCGCCTTTGAGTTCCAGCCGATGCGATCCGCTGACCAGGCGATCAAGGATCGCGTCAGCTACCGTCGGATTGCCGCCGCTCAAATAGTCATGCCAGCGATCAACCGGTAATTGGCTGGTGATCAGCGTCGAACGCGCACCATTGCGACACTCGATCACTTCCAGCAGGTCATTACGTCCGACGGCGTTAAGCGCCGCCATGCCGAAATCGTCCAGAATCAACAAATCCACCTTCGACAACTGGAGTAGGCGCTTGCGGAAGCTGCCATCGCCATGGGACACGGCCAAGTCTTCAAGCAACAGCGGTAGTCGTTGGAAATTAACCGATAGTCCCCGCCGGCAGGCCTGGTTGCCCAGTGCGCAGGCCAGCCAAGTCTTGCCTCCGCCAGTCGGGCCGGTGATGATCAGATTGTGCCCATGCTGGATCCAGTTGCATAGCGCGAGCGAGGCCATCTCGGATCGCTCCAGTCCGCGACCGGGGCGGAAATCGATATCTTCCAGGCAAGCGCTTTCGCGCAATTTAGCAAGCTGCAGCAGGCGCTGCAGACGGCGGTTTTCTCGCCAGGTGGCCTCCTGGTCTACCAATAATCCGAAGCGTTCTTCGAAGCTGAGCGGCCCTGTCATGGTGCTCGCCAGTTGTTCCTCGAAGCCCTGGGCCATGCCAAAAAGCTTCATGTCGTTCAGTTTGCGCAAGGTGTCGTGTGTCATCATGGATGTTCTCTTTTAAGTCAGTGGTAGTAGCCGGAACCGCGTACGTTCGGGTGATGAAATGCCGCCTCGTGGAAGTCGGCTTCTGGTGGCTGTTGCCGGTCCAGGCCGGTGTTCAGGATGGAGCGCACGCTGCTAAGCGAACTGGCGCCGATGTCGAGGGCACGGGTACAAGCCGCTTCCAGGCGTTCGGCTCCGAATTCCTTCTCCATCCGTTTCAGCGCACCTGCTGAGCGGTAGCCTTGTTCCTTAACCTTGCTGGTGCAAAGCAACTGGTTCAGGAACGCCTGGGTCTTCGCGCCGACAGTGGCGGCCCATGCCAATTCGCGGTCAGCAGACCATGTCCCGAAGTAGCGATCCGCCGGATGCAGATGCTGTGGATCAATCGCGGGGACGCTGCTACTGGTTCGCTCGTGGCTTGCCACGCGCCGGCCTCGATGCAGGATTTCGATGATATTGGCGGTGATTCGCAAATCGACAGGTTTGCGGCACAGCGTATAGGGCGCGCTGTAGATGCCGCCGTCGACCTCGAAGCGGCCGTCCAGTCCCACCGTCACCTTGCGGAATTCGGTGTACTCGAAGGTCTCGGTCGGTAATGGTGTCAGGGCTGGGTGATCAATTTCCTCGAACTGGCTGCGTCGCGAGCCAGGCAGTTTCTGGAACAGGCGGTTATTGAGATCGACCAGAAGCTCCTGGATCGCCCCATTCAGTTCGGCGAGTGACGTAAAGACCCGCTTGCGTAGCCGAAAGAGAATCCAGCGCTCGACGATCAGCACGGCATTCTCGACTTTCGCCTTGTCCTTCGGCTTGCGCGGGCGTGCAGGCAGGATTAGCGTGCTGTAATGCTCGGCCAGATGCTGATAGGCAGGATGGATTTTCGGCTCGGTGCGGCTCGCCTTGGTCACTGCCGATTTCAGGTTGTCGCAGACCACGACCTGCGGCACGCCGCCGAAGAACTCGAACATCCGGGTGTGCGCCGCGATCCAGTCGGGGAGTTGCTGACTCCAGTGAGCCTCAGCATAGGTATAGTTCGAGGCGCCGAGGATTCCGACGAAGATTTGCGCCTTTCGGATTTCCCCGGTTTCCGGGTTGGGGATGCCCACCGTCGGCCCGGCATAGTCGACAAAGGCCCGCTCGCCAGCCACATGGGTTTGACGCATGTAGCGCTTCAGGCCTTTTTGCCAATCCCGGTAGCGATCGCAAAACAGGCTGTAGCCGATCCCATCGGGTTGCTCCGCCAGGAACTCCTCGTGCAGCGCCTGGAGCGTTGCCCCTTTGCGTTTCATTTCCTGGTGAATGACTGCCCAATCCGGCTCCGGCTTGCGGTAAAGGTTGACGCCCAGCGGCGGAAACAACAGATTCTCCAGTTGGGCATCGTCGAGATCGGGCGAGAGCGGCCAGGCAAGGCCAGCAGCCACAGCCCGGGTCAGATAGTCAGTCACCACATCGCGGCTAAGCCCGAGGCTTTTCGCGATACGTCGCCGGCTGGCGCCGGCTTCGAGGGCAAGGCGCAGCACTTGCCGAATTTTGCGCATGGCAATTCTCCTGTTGGCCATGATGATGTCCGCCATACAAGCAGGGCGGCTGTTTCTCCAGGTAATACCCACCCGTACCCCCTTGCGGGCGGCATCCAGATCGGTCATTGGAAACAAGGGGAAAAGGCCGCCGGCCTTGACAGGCCGACCGGAGGAATCGCAAAATCCGTGTGAAGTGAATACACGGTAGTTCTGAAAGGGTTCGGAGTTGGCGCTCCGAGCCCTTTTGCTTTTCCTGGCCTCGACTCATGATCGTGCGTCAGGTCATCCGGGCGCCTCCCCATCGATGCAGTTCTCTACCGGTCGCGGCCGTCGTGTTGGCGCTCGTGGTTTGAAGCAATAGCGATCAGGCCAGACTTCCTCTGCCCGCATTCCCAACAATTCGGCGATATAGCTTGCCACGCCGTGGGCCGTTGCACGGTCATGAATCACATTGCTCACCACGCCCTGACGGACACCGAGGTCGCGGGCGATCGCACTCTGGGTCTTTCCGAGGCGCTTCAGGCGATAGGATATTTCGAGAGCATCCATGTTCAGAACGTGACAGGCGGCAGAAGCAAGGAGTAATCTATTATTCAAAACAAACATTGTTATACGCTAACGCGTTAAATATACCTCTATAGAGTATGAGTAATCAAGAAGCTCCACCGCCCATCCCTGACGGCCTTGATGGTCTCGGCGCCCGCCTTTCGCTCGCCATTCTTCACTTGGCAATAAGCCAGTCGGAATTTGCGCGCCGTTTGGGATCGTCTCCAGGGTTTGTCAGCGACATCGTTCGCGGCGTCAAGAAACCGGGTGCCGAATTTCTTGCGGGAATCAAGCAGACCTTCGGGATCAGTACTGACTGGCTGCTGATAGGAGATGGCACGATGTTCGGCGGCGCGGGGATCAACCTCGATCTGCTGCGTGCCATTCGCCTGCAGGTTGCCGTCGCTCGTGCCGCCGTGGTGGAGGACAATCCCACCGCCAAGGCGTTGCTGCTGCTGATTCGCGACGGGCGCCTGGGGGAGGCGACCGCCGATCCTGCCTTGCGCACTTTTCTCGATCAACTCTGCGCCAGCGGCGACGATTTCGAATTGGTGACCGAGTTGTACAACGGCCATTTGTGGACGACCGACCCGGCCACGCAACAGCGCAACCTCCTGGCTGCCGCAGTCGCCCACTTCGAGGCGCGCAAGCCGCTCGACAAGATCGCCTCACTCGCCAAGGCGTCGGGCGCCACCATTCAAATTAATATCGGAACCCACCAGCGCAATGCCGGGCGGGATCATCGCGGGCGCTGACAAGTGCCGCCGAGCCAGTATTTTCAACCCAAATGGCAGAGGCCCCATAATGGAAGAACAGCAAGACACCGACACGATCCAGCTCAATCTCGCGAAGTTCCAGCGTAACGCGGGTCGGGATTACAACGAATACTTCATCCCCAGCAACATCAAGCTGGTGCTGGCGACGATGCCGCAAGCGGAGCTCGATGCACTGGCTGAGGACAATGGTCGGATGTTCCGCTACCGCTTTGGCTTCTCGGCTACCCGCCCGGTGCGCCAGCAGGTCATTGAACTCCAACAGGCCTACGACCTGTCGGACAGTGAAATCCGCTGGCTCAAGCATGCCGGCCATCTGCGCATTTCCCGAGCCGATCTGACCGTCGATCCCAGCCGCCTGATGCCGATCACCGGCTGGATTCAACTGGCCATTTTCAGCATTCTCTGCATTGGCATGATCTTCCAGGTGGCCTTCTCGGGAGCGCCGGAATGGAAACAGGGGCTGGGGCAGACGATGCTGGCGGCACTCTGGTTTGCCGGCGCTGCCATGCTGTTCAAGCTCTACGTTGCGCCATGGAACACCCTGAAACGGTCAGGGGCCATTGATGCCCGTGGCGCCGGTAACGCGTAGCGGTAGTTCTGCCAAACAGTCTCCTGTATTTCGCCCAAACTGAGCCCTGCCGCTGATTTTCAGGCGGCACCACACCTGTGCGACATTTTGTCGCCGAATTTGCTCTTGACATACCGCATGTTCTTTGGGGTAATGATGCATTTGTCGTTGTTCAATGACATACAAGAACAAGGAATATGCAGGGAGCGCAGCAGGAGACGACTGCCCATTCACTGGGACAGCTTGATACACCATCGGCTCTGTGGTTACTGGGCAGTCTGGCCGGCTTTTACCGCCGGCCTTTCGACGCTGCGCTGGTGCTGCAGCGCTTTGCGCCGCCATTTGATTTTCCTTCGCTGATCGAGGCGCTGGAAGCGCTGGGGCTCAAGGCCGGGCTGGCCGAGTGGCCGCAGGACGATTGGTCGAGCCTGCCGCTACCAGCGGTGGTGTTCCTGCCGGAGGCGGAAACCGACCTACAGTCCATCGGCACCATTCCAGAAACCGCCCCGCCCGAGGCTATTTCCAGTCTCTCACCGGCGCTGATCGTCAAACACGGCGAGCATACGCTGGCCTGGGTACGCCCAGGCCAGACCAGCCCCGAACCCCTCTCAGTTGAAGCCGCTCGCATACAGTGCCTGCCGCTCATGTTGCTGGTGGCCGACGCCGAACCGCCGGTGTCGGAATCCGTCAGCCGCGCTGAAGCTCCCGAGGCCCAGAAAAAGCCCTTCGGTTTCTCCTGGTTCGTGCCTGAGCTCTTGCGCCACAAGCGCATCTGGCGCGACGTGCTGCTGGCCAGTCTGGCCATCCAACTCGTGGGCTTGGCCACGCCGCTGTTCACCCAGGTCATCATCGACAAGGTCATCGCCCATCATTCCGAGAGCACACTCATCGTGCTCGGCGTGGCGCTGGTGGTGTTCATGCTCTTTACCAGTGGCATGAGCTGGCTGCGCCAGTATCTGGTGCTGCACACCGGCAGCCGTATCGACGCGGTGCTGGGCGAGAAGGTGCTCAAGCACTTGCTGCACCTGCCACTGCCGTACTTCGAGGCCCGTCCCACCGGCACCCTGGTCGCCCGGCTGCACGGCGTGGAGCAGTTGCGCGAGTTCATCTCTGGCGCGGCGGTCAGTCTGGTGCTCGACTTCCCCTTCCTGCTCATCTTCCTGGCGGTGATGTTCTCCTACAGCTGGCAGCTCACGCTGATTGCCGTGGGCATCATGGCGCTGATCGTCACCGCCAGCCTGTTCATGGTGCCCGTCTTCCGCGAGCGGCTGGACAAACAGTTCCTGCTCGGCGCGCGCAACCAGGCTTTCCTCACCGAATACCTGGCAGGCATGGCCACGGTGAAGTCGCTGCAACTGGAGCCGGATGTGGGCAAGCGTTACGGCACCTATCTGGCCCAGTACCTCTCGGCAGGTTTTGCCACCAAGCAGGTCGGCAACACCTACAACGTCGTCGCCAACGGGCTGGAGCAGGTGATGACGCTGTCCATCCTGATCGTCGGTGCGTGGCTGGTGATGCAGCCCGAAGCGGGCATGACCGTCGGCATGCTGGTGGCTTTCCAGATGTTCGCCAGCCGCATGAGTCAGCCGCTGTTGCGCCTGGTCGGGCTCTGGCAGGAGTTCCAGCAGGCCAGTATTTCCGTCAAGCGGCTGGGCGACATTCTGGACATGCCGCAGGAGCCGTTCACCCTGACACCGCAACGCGCCGCTGGCGGCGAAGGCCGCATTGACATTCGCGACGTGGGTTTCCGCTATTCCGAGCAACACCCCTGGCTCTACCGCAATCTGAGTCTGGCCATTCAAACTGGCAAGCTCACCGTGTTGATGGGGCCTTCCGGCTGCGGCAAGAGCACGCTGGCCAAGCTGATGCAGGGCTTTTACTGGCCGCAGGAAGGGCAGATCACGCTGGACGGGCGCGACATCCGCCAGCTGGCCGCCAACGAATTGCGCGCCACCTTTGGCGTAGTGCCGCAGGAGACGGTGCTGTTCTCCGGTTCGGTGTACGACAACCTGGTCATGGCGCACCCGCATGCGAGCTTTGAGGACGTGATCGCCGCCTGCAAGGCGGCGGAAATTCACGAAGTGATCGAGAAGCTGCCGCAGGGCTACCAGACAGAGATCGGCGAGCGCGGCACCGGGCTATCTGGCGGACAGCGCCAGCGAATTGCGATTGCCCGCGCATTGCTCAAGCGCCCCAAGGTGCTGATCTTTGACGAGGCGATCTCCAATCTGGATCAGCAGACCGCCGAACACTTTGCTCAGACGATCAATCGGCTCAAGGGCAAGGTGACGATGATCTTCATCACGCACCAGGTGCCCAAGGGCTTACAAGTGGATGAGGTGGTGAATATGGGGCAGCATGCCATGCACATGAGTTTGGTGAAGGAGGATCTATGAATTTCTGGTCGGCACAAGTAAGCAGCCGGTTCTGGCCATCGCTGCTGATGGCATTGACCGTATTTTTTATTGCGGGGTGCAAAGTGGAAGACAAAACGTGGATCGACAAAATGCTCTTGGACGTAGGCCTCGCGTTCGCCGAGGCTGATAAGGCGGGGCTTGGTCAAGAGGGACGGGATGCGGCCATGATTAAAGCGGCGCAAAGATATTTTCCGGTCGGCATGCGTAAGGAAGATGCCTTTGTGCTCTTGCACGAAATGAAGAACAACGGGTTCGACATTTCCGAGTATCGACATGAGGGGGCACGAAAATGGCCTAGTGGTGAGCTTAGGCCATACATGGATGAGGCCACACGCCGAAATCTCCAAAGACAGTATCCGCCAGGGGTCTCTGAAGTAATCGCCGTTCGAACATGGCGATCTCGCTTAGTGGTTGAAGAATTTTTCGCAATTAGCATCACCATTCAAGATGACAATGGTCTTATCAGTCGCGTGAGCGTGAATCGCTCGGCTAGTTTTCTTTGAAAGTAGGGGGCGATAATGAAGGAAACAATTGAGGTTGGCTACACGCCGGCAGCTGTCGTTGGATTTGCGGGCATCTACCACAAGTACATCCTGTATACAAACAGCAACGGCGAGCAATTCTACGCACGAGGCGGCCCCGAAAGCAGAACGGAAACGTCGCCAGGACCATTCCCGTTTGGAAATATCAAGACGGAATCTGGGGAATACAAGCAAGGAACACCCGATTGGGACAACGCTCGCGGCGGAGATCCCAATGCCACGCCTCACCCTCGTGAAACGATAAAAGAAGGGGATGATTTATCGCCACAATGGGAGAAGATCAAGGAGAGGATGAAGGAAATAGGCGATAGCAAAACAGATTACGAGTTCGAGGACAGCAATTCGAATGCATCGGTTGACGAGGCATTACGCGAAGCGGGGCTGCCAACGCCGCAAATGGATGGCCCCGGCGATTATTGGTCGCCTGGATCAGATTTTGATCTCCCAGGAGGAAACGTACCAGCACCAGATACCGGTCGCGATTTTCTGAAGGATTTTCGAGACTGGGTGTCTGAGAAAGTTGGTTGGGATAGATTCTTGGACCAACTCGAAAAAGACATCCTTGATGGTTTGCTTGACCTGAGCAAGAACCTCAGCGACCTCGGTAAGAACGTCAAAGACTGGTGGGACCGCGCCAAGAACTGGGTCTGGCCCCGCGACCCCATCATCATCGACCTCGACGGCAACGGCCTCGAAACTGTCGGCCTTGCCAGCAACGTTTACTTCGACCACGACGGCGACGGTGTATTGACCAAAACCGGCTGGGCGGGAAAGAACGATGCCCTGTTGGTCTGGGACCGCAACGCCAACGGCAGCATCGACACCGGTGCGGAGCTCTTCGGCGACTTCACCGTGCTGCCCAACGGCACTCTGGCCCCGAATGGTTTTGCAGCACTCGCCGCGCTCGATTCCAACGGCGACGGCATCCTCGACGCCAGCGACCCCGCCTTCGCCGAGTTGAAGCTCTGGCGCGACACATCGCAAGACGGCCAGACCGGTACGGGCGAACTGATCTCGCTGGCCGACGCAGGCATCGTTTCGCTCAATCTGGCCAATACCCTCAAAAACCAGGGCTTGGCCAATGGCAACGTCTTGAGCCGCGAAGGCAGTTTTACCCGCGCCGACGGCTCAACTTCCGCCATGGGCGAATTCCGCCTCGCCACCGACACCTTCAGCACCAAGTTCGCCGAACAGATCGAGGTCCCTGAACCTCTCAAAACCCTGCCCACCATGGGTGGCGCGGGCAACGTGCGCGAACTGCAACAGGCCGCAGCCCAGTCCGGCAGCGTAGCCGGTGTGCTGACCCAATTCCAGAATGCCACCACCCGCGCCGAACAAAAGGCGCTCCTCGACCAACTCATCACCGCCTGGGCCGACACCTCCGGTATGGCCAAGAGCCTGGAAGAGCGGGCCGCCGGTAGATACCGCATCCAGTACGAAGCCTTTGGAAACGAGCGGCGCTCCAGCAGCATCGACACCGTAGCCTTCGCGGCGGTCTCCTCCGGCAGCGTCGGCGGCAGTGGTGGCGGCGCAGCGCTGATGACCGACTTCGGCGGAATGTATCTTTCCGAGCGCTACCGCAACCTGATTGCCGAGTGGAGCCGCAAGCTGCATGTGCTCGAAGCCTTCAACGGCCAGTACTTCTTCAACCTGCCGGAGAAAAAGAGTCAGACCGATAGCGCCAACTGGGGCCTGGCCATCTCGGCGGGCTCGGGTGGCGGGGGCAGCGCTGGCGCTGCCATGACCATCGAGGCTTACCCCACGCTGCGCGTGAATTTTTCGCAAGGCCAGCTCGACCTGCTGCAACAAGCCTACGACGGCCTGAAAGAAAGCGTCTACGCCAGCCTGGTGATGCAGACCCGGCTCAAGCCCTACCTCGACCAAGTTGAACTGATCATTGACGACAGCGGCCTGCGACTCGATGCCAGCCCACTGAACCAGATGCTCGCCGACAAGCGTGCTGCCGATCCGGAAAACTACCTGGCCGACCTGCTGGACCTGGACCGTTACGCCAATGGCTTCCTCTCCGGCACCAACTGGAGTGGTCTGGCCGACTTCGACAGCCTCGTCGAAACCTTGCCGCAGACAGCAGGCATCACGGCGCTGCTCGACGAATTCAAGGTGCGCCGACTCACTGCCGGTGACGACAACACCTGGCTCACCGACAAGGCCGACATCGTTCTTGCGGGCGATGGCAAGGACACGCTCTACGGCTACAACGGCAACGACCGCCTGTTCGGCCAAGGCGGCGACGACCGCATCTATGGCGGGGCTGGCGCCGATCTGATCTCCGGCGGCGCAGGCAACGATGTCCTGGCAGGTGAATCCGGCGCCGACACCTACGTCTTCGGACGCGGCTACGGCAACGACACCATCAGCGATTACGCCGAGAACGGCGTGCAGCGCGACACCGTGCGCTTGCTGGGCCTGAATCCAGCGGATATCCGCGTCACGGCGGATTACAACGACAACCTCATCTTCACCATCGTCGATACGGGCGAGACGCTTTCCATACCGCGCGGAGGCTGGTGGTGGGGCCAGAACGGCGTCGGCCAGTACGTGTTCGACGACGGCACGGTATGGAGCCACGACGACGCCCTGCGCGCCACCGTGGCCGCGACCAGCGAGAACGACGAAGTGATTCACGGCTCTTCCGCAGGTGATGCGATCATCGGCCAGGCGGGCAACGACACGCTGATCGGTAACGGCGGGAATGACGTCATCGACGGAGGATCGGGCAATGACCTCCTGATCGGCAGCACTGGCTGGAACTGGATTTACGAGAACGGCAGCTATCGCGTCGAACGCAACACCACGCCGAGCATCTCCGCCAACGGCAACGACACCTACCTCTTTGGCCGGGGTGACGGGCAGGACACGGTGATCGACGGCGATTACACCACCGGTAACAGCGATACGTTGCGCTTCAAGGAAGGCGTGGCACCGGCGGACGTGAAGTTCATTCGCAGCGGCAATGATCTGGTGCTGGCCATTCGCGGCAGCAGCGACCAGGTGACACTCAAGCAGTATTTCGATGAAGCATGGAATGGCGCCAATGGCCCCTGGCTGATCGAGCGCGTTGCCTTTGCCGACGGCACAGTGATGTCCTATGCCAACGTGCAAGCCATTCTCTTTGCCGGCAGTGAAGAGGCGGAAACCATCATCGGCTCTCGGACGGCGGATGTGCTGACCGGACAGGGTGGCGATGATGTGCTGCTCGGCGGTGCGGGCCGGGATATCCTGGACGGCGGTGCGGGCAACGATGTGCTGCGCGGCGGCGGTGTCATCGGTTGGGGCAATCAGGCCTACGACGGTAGCGGCGAAGGCGACACCTACGTCTTCGGACGGAGCGACGGAAACGACACGATCATCGAGGACTCCTGGCAGCAAGGCGAGACCGACCGCATCGAATTCAAGACGGGTGTGCTGCCCTCCGATGTACGGCTGGAGCGGGTGCGCACCGTGAGCGGCTGGCAGGTCAGCGACGACCTCAAAATCACCATCCGCGACACCGGCGAGACGCTTACCGTCAAGAACCATTTCAACGAGAGCAATCGCTACGCGGTGGAGGAAATCGCCTTTGCCGATGGCACGCTGTGGGATGCGGAGACGATCAAGTCACGTAGCCTGCTGGGTGAAGCGGGCAACGACGAACTGCGCGGCTTCAACGGTCGCGATGATGTATTGGTGGGCGGCGCTGGCAACGACCTGTTGGAAGGCGGCTCAGGCTCCGATACCTACCGCTTCGGCCTGGGCGACGGTCAGGATGTCATCAACGAAGGCTACACCTCTGGCGTAGACACCGTGGAACTGGCCGCTGGCGTGACGCCTCTTGACGTCACCGTGCGCTGGACGCTGCAAGGCGACATGGCTGTCACGTTATCGGATGGCAGCAAACTCACCGTGCGCGGCCAAGCCGATACCTGGTCAACCGAGCGGGGCGTCGAGCAATTGCGCTTTGCCGACGGAACAGTCTGGAATCGCGCCGACCTGGCCTCGCGCGCCCTGGCGGCCACCAATGGAGACGACGCCATCGTTGGCGGCTATCAGGACGACACGCTCGACGGCGGTACCGGCAACGACCAGTTCCAGGATCTGGGCGGTTACGACACCTATCGCTTCGGTACCGGCGATGGCCAAGACACCATTGCCGACAACTATGGCCGCGTGCTGTTCAAGCCCGGCATTGGCCAGAACGACATCGCCTTTACCCGCGACGGCAACGACCTGATCGCCACCGTCACCGCTTCGGGTGACGCGGTGCGTGTCAAGGACTGGCTGAACAGCTGGCAGCGCATCGACCGCTTCGACTTCGACAACGGCGCACGTTTGAACGTAAGCGATGTGCTCGCCAAGCTCAATGTCAGCGAAGGCTCGGAAATCCTCTACGGTTCGCCGGGCGAGGATGCACTCATCGGCACCGAGAAGGACAGCACACTCTATGGCCGCGAAGGCCACGACGTGCTCACCGGCGGCGCGGGCAGTGATCAGCTCTTCGGCGAAGCCGGTGATGACACGCTGGATGGCGGCGCAGACCGGGATTGGCTCTACGGCGGCGAAGGCAACAACAGTTACCGCGTTGCCACGGGCATGGGTTTGGACAACGCATTGGGCGCAAGCCTCGCAGTGGCCAACGACACTGTGGTGTTCGCACCGGGCATCCGGCCCGAAGATATGTCGGTTCAGTTGGGCGAAAGCGGCTGGAGCGGTCAGACGGGCGATGTCGGCTACTACAACCTCGTCATCGGCATCGGCGGCAACGACGCGCTGATCGTGCGCTCCGACAACTGGGATGACATCGGACGCGGCGCGCTGCAGCATTTCCGCTTCGACGACGGCACCGAATGGACGCTGGCCGATGTGATCGCCCGCGCCGATGGCGGCAAGATGGGCTGGCAGCAGCGCTATTGGGGCGACTTAACCGATCTCGTCGGCAGTCAGGCCGATGATGACATTTACGACTACACCGGCCAGTCAGTGACCGTGCAGGCGCGCGGCAACAACGACAACGTCTACCTGGAAGCGGGCAATGACCGGGTTTCCGCGGGCAGCGGTGACGACAATGTTTACTCCGGCGCGGGTGAAGATCTGGTTGCCGGAGAAGCAGGCAACGACAACCTCAACACCGGCGCGGGCGACGACGTGATCGTGTTCAACCACGGCGACGGCAACGACACCCTGCGCACTGATGAGGGTACGGATACCCTGTCCTTCGGCGCGACGGTGACGCCTGCCATGCTCTCCGCGGCGCTGGACCGCGACGGGCGGGTGGTGTTGCTCATCGACGGCGGCGCAGGCGGCTCGATCACGCTCGATAACACCAATATCAACGATTTGCCGGGCGATCTGGAACGCATTCAGTTCATCGATGCCGACGGCAAGACACGGGTTTTCGATCTCGCGGGCTGGCTGCAAGCCAAAGCGGGTGCCTTGCTGTCGGCAACGACCGCAACGCCGCTGGCCTTTGACGGTGCAGGCTTTGAACTGACCGGAACAGTGGCCCCGGCCGGTGGACTGGAGGCCGTGGCTTATGCCCAGTCCGGCGATCTGTTCGCTTCTGCCAATCTTGCCAACAACACCACGACCGACGGCGATGACGTGCTTTACGGCACGCCCAATGGTGACCTGCTTTCCGCCGGTGCGGGCAACGACATCGCACTGGGTCTGACTGGCAACGACACCATCCTTGGCGGTGACGGCAATGACCTGATCCACGGCGGCGATGGTGACGACGTTCTGGAGGGCAATGCCGGAGACGACGTGATTTATGGCGGCTGGGGTGCGGATCAACTCACCGGCGGCACCGGTAATGACCAACTTTTCGGTGAATGGGGTGGCGACACCTACGTGTATCAGCCCGGCCACGGTGAAGTGATCATCGACGACGACCATCGCGTGCTCAACTGGGGCTATGGCGGCGGCGAAAGCGGTTACGGTGGTGGCTATGGCGGTGAATGGGATGGAGGGGAAGGTGGTTACGGTGGCGGTTGGGACGGCGGCGAAGGCGGCTACGGAGGTGCTTACGTCGACGATGCGCCCAACATACTCAACTTCGGGCCCGGCATCCGGCCGGAAGACCTGCGCTATTCGGAGCAGAACGGCGATCTGGTGATCGAGTTCGCCAACCAGCCCGGCGACCGTGTGATCCTGAGAGGCTATGAGCCGGGTCGAGCCACGCAGACCCGCTCGGTGGACATCATCCGCTTCGCCGATGGCACCGAGATCGTAGCCGAGAACATCGAACCCACGGGCAAGACCGAAATGGCCGGTGATGAAGGAGGTTGGCTCGACGGTACGCCGTTTGCCGACACCCTGATCGGCGGCGACGGTGATGACACGCTCAATGGTCAGGGCGGCGCGGATCGCCTGGTCGGCGGCGCGGGTTCTGACACCTACCGCATCTACAAGGAATGGGGCAGCCGCCCCGCCGAGACGCTCATCGCCGAAACCTGGCGCGCGCAGGATTTCAACCGAATCGAACTCCAAGGCGAATTCAACGCCGACGATCTTCAACTGGAGTTTGATGGACGCGACCTGCTGCTGCGCTTGAATGATGAGGGTGATGTAGTCCGCTTTGCAGGCTTCGACCCGCGCGCAGAAGGCATGCAGGCCCCGGTTTCGGAAGTCAACCTGTCTTGGTATGGCGTGACGGTATCGTTTGAAGATTTGCTCTCGCGTGGCGTGCGCATCATCGGCACGCCCAACGACGACGTGCTCACCGGCACGGCGCTGGCAGACTGGATCGAGGGCCGTGAGTCCGACGATACGATGAGCGGTGGCGCGGGCGGGGACCTCTACCTCATCGACGCCGATGGCGGCAGCGACACCATCATCGACACCGAAAACGGCGATACACCCAACACGTTGGTATTGCCAGAAGGCACAACGCTCGATGATGTGCGCCTGTCCTTTGATGCTGAAGGCTTCCTGATCATCGATCTCGACAACACCGGCAACCGCATTCGTCTCTCCGGTTTCGATCCGGAAGACCCGCTGGGTTCGCGTGCCGTGGAGCGTTTCCGCTTCGGTATCGACGGTGACGAAATCGGCTACGAGGAATTGCTCGCACGTGGGTTCGACATCTTTGGAACCGAGGAAGGCGATGCGCTCAAAGGCACGACGCTGACCGACCGTATTTGGGGCGACGATGGCAACGACCTGATCGAAGCCACGCCTGGCGATGACACCCTTGCGGGCGAAGGTGGCAACGACACCTACGTTGTGAAGTTGGGCGACGGCATCGTCACCATCGACGATGTAGCTGAGCAAGAGGCTGGCAACGTACTGCGCTTCGGCCCGGGCATCGATCCGAACGATCTGCGCAACAACCTGCGTTTTGAGGCGGACGGCAACGGTGGCCATGTGCTGCTCATCCCCTACGGCGACGAAGGCGATATGGCGCGCCTGACCGGTTTCGACCCGCAGGACGTGCTCGGCACCCACGCAGTGGAACGCTTCGAGTTCGCCGACGGCACGGCGGTGGATTACGCCACCCTCGTGTCCTGGACCTTCGTGGTCGAGGGCGACAACGGTGGCAATGCACTCACTGGCACGAACGTCGGTGACCGACTCTACGGCTATAACGGCGACGATGTCATGGAATCGGGCGACGGTGAAGATGTGCTCACCGGCGGATTGGGCAACGACGTTTTGCGCGGCGGCGCACAGCGAGACGCTTACGTGGTCAACCTGGGCGATGGCGAAGACATGATCGAGGATGACCTCGACGCTGGCATCGGCAACGTGCTGACCTTTGGCGAAGGCATCGCCCGCGAGGACGTGCGGCTGGAAGTGGATGGCGACGACTTGCTCATCCATTACGGCTCAGGCGGCGACGTGGTGCGCGTGAGCAACTACGCTCCGGATGGCGCATCGGGCGGCACGGTGATCGACACCTTCGAGTTTGCCGATGGTACGGCGGTGACGCTGCGCGAGTTCATGAACCGCGCGCCGGAAGTTGCCAACCCCATCGACGATCAGGTGGCGCTCGAAGATGCTGCCTTCAGTCTGGTGCTGCCCGACGACCTGTTCATCGACGCCGATGGCGACGATATCCTGACCCGTGTCACGGTCTCGGGTTACACGACGCTACCAGACTGGCTCCAGTACGACGCCGCCACGCACACCTTGTTCGGTACGCCGGACAACGACGACGTGGGCGAATTCGACGTGATCGTGCAAGGCATGGACACGCTGGGTGCATCGAGCCTGCACAGCTTCCACGTTACGGTGGAGAACACCAACGACGCACCCGAAGTCGGCACGCCCCTTTCCGACCTGCATGCCCTGGAAGACAGCGCCTTCAGCTTCACGCTACCCGCAGACAGTCTCCGTGATGTCGATGCGGGCGACGTGCTCGCCTACACGGCCACGCTGGCGGACGGTTCCCCGCTGCCCGATTGGCTGAGCTTCGACGCCCAGACCGGGACTTTCTCGGGCACCCCGGCCAACGGCGATGTGGGTGAGCTGCAACTCACTGTGACTGCCACCGATCTGGCAGGCGCATCGGCTAGCCAGACCTTCGCGCTGGAAGTGACCAACACCAACGACGCACCGACCGTCGGTGCCGCACTGGCGGCGCAGACTGCGACCGAAGACGCCGCGTTTACGTTCACCGTGCCGACGGATGCATTCGCCGATGCGGATGAGGGTGACCGCCTGAGCTACTCGGCAACCCTGGCCGATGGCTCCGCGTTGCCCGCCTGGCTGCAACTGGATGCGGCGACCGGCACTTTCAGCGGCACGCCAGGCAACGACCATGTCGGCGCACTGGAGATTCGCGTAACGGCCAGCGATCTGGTGGGTGCCAGCGCTAGCCAGTCGTTCAGCCTCACTGTGGCCAACACCAACGATGCACCGGAAGTCGCCGTTGCACTGGCCGACCAGCAAGCGACCGAGGACGCACCGTTTGCCTTCACCATTCCGCAAGAGGCCTTCCGCGACGTGGATGTGGGCGACACACTCACGCTTTCGGCCACCCAAGCCGACGGCTCCGCACTGCCGACCTGGCTGCGTTTCGATGCGGCAACGCGCACCTTCAGCGGCACGCCGGTCAACGGCGATGTGGGCAGTGTCTCGGTGCGCTTGACGGCCTCTGACGTGGCAGGTGCTTCGGCCAGCCAAACCTTCGCCATCGGTGTGAGCAACGTCAACGACGCGCCCGAGATCGGCACGATGCTGACCAACCAGACCGGACGTGCGGGTACCGCGCTGAGCTGGCAACTGCCCGGCACGGCGTTCGTCGATGTCGATGCGGGGGATGTGCTGGCCTACTCGGCCACCTTGGCTGACGGCAGCGCGCTACCCACGTGGCTCGCCTTCGACGCGGCCACCGGCACCTTCAGCGGCACCCCGGCCTCGGCAGGCAGCTATGCCCTGCGGGTCACCGCCACCGATCTGGCGGGTGCTTCGGCCAGCCAGAGCTTCAACCTGGTGGTCGAATCGGGCGGCGGCAACCAGGCACCGGTCACCACGCCGGACACGGCCAATGTGATCGAGGATCGCAAGCTCTTCACCTGGGGCAATGTGCTCGCTAACGACCGCGATCCGGAAGGCGAGCGCCTCTCGGTGGCTGATGCGGGCATCCGGCGCGGTGAGTACGGTGTGCTGACCCTGCTTTCCAACGGCACCTACGCCTATGTGCTCGACGATTGCTCCACCAAGGTGCAAGGGCTGGGTGTAGGCGAGACGGTCACGGAGACCTTCAACTACCTGGTCAGCGACGGCACGCAGCGCAGCGACGGCGCATTGACGGTGACTGTGCAGGGCACCAACGACACGCCTGATCTGGTGCGCTGCCTCTCCGACGTGCAACTCGCCAAGGGCAAGGCATTCTCGTGGAAGGTGCCCGCAGGCAGCTTCCGCGACGCCGACCGCAACGACACGCTGAGCTACACGGCCACCTTGTCCAACGGCAAGCCGCTGCCGAGCTGGCTCAAGTTCGACGCCGCCACGCAGACCTTCAGCGGCACGGCTCCGGCCAATGCCAAGGGCAGCATCGACGTGCGCGTCACCGCCAGCGATGGCCATGGCGAGTGCTCGACCGCCTCGGACGACTTCAAAGTGAGCTTTGGCAGCAAGACGGTCGTTCCCGCTGATCAGAAAGGTAACGAAGGCGTGGGCAATGGCGCGGATGCGCCGCCACCGGGACACAGCGGCAACATCAACGACGGCGCTGGCACCTCGCCGGGGCAGCCGGGCCGCAAGCACGGAGGCGACCGTGATGATGACCCCTTGGGGCGTTTCCTCGACGGCTTCAAACGCGACGACAAGTCCGACCAGCCGCACCATTCGGCCTTGCCTGCGCTGGATCGTCGCTGGTTCGAGCAATGGGGCGATCAACAGCAGGCCTCCGGGCAGGCCGGTCAGGGCCAGGCCAACCACGATGTGGAGCGCCACTGGGCCGAATTGACCCATGCGCTGAACCGGCTTGATGCCGAACGCCAGAGCGCGCCCGGCTGGAACCACGCCAACCAGGGGGCCGATCTCTCCGGTCTGGCAGGTTGGATGCAGGGCGGTGGGCACGGCGCACGCGGCGGTGTCGATGCCGTATCGCTGGCCTGCGGTACGGGCACCCAGCTCAAGGGCTTCTCCGGCATCAAGGAAGGGGTGGGCAAACTGTCATGGTAAGCCGTCACCCCTGCCGATGGCGCGCGTCCTGATCGCGTGGGAACTGGGCGAGGCCTTCGGGCACCTCGCCCGGTGCCTGCGGCTGGCGCAAGGGCTCGTGGCCCGTGGGCATGGGGTGACCCTGGCGCTCAAGGACGTTCGGCTACCCGCAGGACAGGCCCTGACGCCCGGTATTACCGTGCTGGCCGCGCCCCTGACTCCGCAGGCGGGGGCTGGCGGCAGCCCGCCGGTGAACTACGCCGACGTGCTGCGTGTCAGTGGTTTTGCTGAAGCGCGAGATGTCGCCGCTCGGCTGAACGCCTGGCAGGGAATGTTTTCGTTGGTACGGCCTGATGTGCTGGTCGCCGACCATGCGCCGACGGCCTTGCTGGCGGCACGGCTCGCCGAAGTCCCGTATCTGTCCATCGGCAATGGCTTTGCAATTCCACCCTCCGTGTCCCCTTGGCCCTCGATTCGGTCTTGGGAGGCGGTTTCCGATCAGGCACTCACCGCCGCTGAGGCGCGGCTTGACCGTGTGCTGGATGAGGCGCAGAGGGCGTTGGGCCATACAAGGACGGTGCGTGTGCGCGACTTGTTCGGCGCACACGACATCCTGGATACCTTTGCCGAGCTCGACCACTACGGTGCGCGTCCGGATGGGCGCTATGTCGGCCCCATCGGCTCGGTGCCCCAGGCCTTGCACGTTGCCTGGCAAAGCCGGGACGGTCCAAAAGTGCTGGCCTACCTGCGACCCGCCGTACCCGGTTTTCAATCGATCCTGCAGGCGCTCGCCCGGCTGGATGCCGAAGTGCTGTGCATCGCGCCGGGCATGAAGCCCGAGATGGCGAAACGTTGCGCCACGCGGCGTTTGCGCATTGCGCTGGCGCCGGTCGATCTGCCGCCCCTGCTTAAGCACGCCGACCTAGCCATCGGCTACGGCAACAGCGCCTTCACGACTCAGGCCTTGCTGGCTGGTGTGCCCTTGGCGATGCGGCCCCGGCATGTCGAGCAGGCGCTTTTTGCCCATCGGGTGGAGGCTCTGGGGGCAGGCAAATTGCTTGGTGGCCGGATCGATGCGGCCAGCGTCAGCGCGTCACTGCAAGAACTGCTCGGCAACCCCGCGTATCGGCAGGCTGCCCGTTCGTTCCGGAGTCGCCACGCCGATTACTCGCCCAGCCAGGCCATCGAACAAAGCCTGTTCCTCATCGAACGCACGTTTCTCGATGGCTGGAACACTGACAGTACCCGGAAGACCCAAGAACCCCAAGAGAGCTCCCCGGCATGCCTTCATTGAAGTCCCTCATCCAACACGCCCACAGCGATCATCAGGATTTCCATCCGCCGCTGATTCGTTTGCAGCACAGCGCGCCGCACCCGCAGGGGCGGCGGGTGCTGTGGGCTATCCTGGCGTTGGTTGCCTTTCTCATCGCCTGGGCGCTGCTTGGGCGGCTGGACATTGTGGCGGTGGCCGACGGCAAACTCGTTCCTGCCAGCTACCTCAAGATCGTGCAGCCTTCGGAAGCGGGCATCGTCAAGGAAATCCTGGTGCGCGAGGGCGAGACGGTGCGCATCGGTCAAACCCTGATGCGCATGGATGCGCTGATCACCAACGCCGATCTGGACGCCATCAACACCGAATACGCCCGCAAACGCCTTCAGCTTGCCCGCATTGACGCCGAGCTTGGTGGCAAGCCCTTCCTGCCGGACATTCAGGCACCGGTGGCGCTGTTGCGCGAAACCGGCGCGCAGTACCAGGCCAACCGCGATGCCTTGGCCGCCGCCCTGGCAGAAGAACGCAGCCGTCTGGTCAAGGCCCAGCAGGAACTGGCGGCTGCCCGCCAACAGAAAGAACGCCTGGAAGCCGTGTTGCCGCATTACCGCGAACAGGACAGGGCTTACGAGAAACTGGTCAAGGACGGCTTTGCCGGTGCCCTCATGGGATCGGACAGGCGGCGCGAGCGTATTGAGAAAGAACAGGAACTGGCTACGCAAGGCCACTTGATCGCCTCCGCCCAGGCCAGCATCGATCAGTCGCAGAAAAAGCTTAAGCAGATCGAGGCCGACTATGTGCGGCAGTTGCACGCTGAGCGCAATGAGGCACAGGCGCAGATCGACAAGCTGTCCAAGGAACAGGAAAAGCAACAGCATCGACGCGAACTCCTGGAATTGAAAGCTCCGCAGGACGGCGTGATCAAGGATCTGGCCACGCACACCTCTGGCACCGTCGTGCAGCCCGGCACCGTGCTGGCCAGTCTTGTACCCCAAGAAGAAAAGCTCAAAGCGGAAGTCTGGGTCTCGAACGAGGACATCGGCTTCGTGCGACCGGGCCAGCAGGTCAAGCTCAAGTTTGCCGCCTACACCTTCCAGAAATACGGCATGGGACAGGGCACCGTCGAACATGTGAGTGCCGATGCACAGAGCGAAGAGGAAGCCCGCGACAAGGGCTTGCAAGGTGCTGGGCAACGCCCGTTGCGCTACAAGGCGCTGGTGACGCTCGATGGGAACACTCTGGAGACGGATGGCGTCAAATACCCGCTGTCGGTAGGCATGCAGACCACGGCGGAAATCCTGCTGGGTAACCGCACGGTGGCGGAATATCTGCTCTCGCCCGTGAAAAAGGCGTGGCACGAGGCAGGCCGGGAGCGATGAGTGGTACGGCCAACGCAGCCGACGCTGACCGACGCGCTGAACAGCAACGTGCCCGGCATCCACTGGCCCGCCGTAGTCGGTGCGCGCGATGCCGCCGTGCTGGCCTTGCTGTTCCAGATGGAAAGCACACAGTGGCTGTCGACTGAGACATTGCACGAGCAACAGAACCAGCAGTTGGGTGCGCTGCTCGACCACGCGCGTCGTCACTGCCGCTATTACCGCGACCGCCTGCCAGACAATATTGGCCGCTGGCACGAGATTCCGTTGCTGACCCGCGCGGATCTGCAAACCCAAGCCGACGCCATACGGGCCAGCGCCTATCCGCAGGCCCACGGCAAGACCTTTGACATCGCGACCGGCGGCTCAACGGCTGAACCCGTCACGGTGCGGCGCACAGCACTGACGCAACTGTTCTGGCAAGCGGCCACGCTGCGCGACCATCTCTGGCATCGGCGCGATCTCTCCGCGACGATGGCCATCATCCGCCAGTTTCCGGAACCGATGGACTCTACCCAACCCGGGCGATGGGGCGGCGTGTTAAGCAGCGGCCCGGCCTGGCACCTGCCGATCTCGACCGCCGTGGAAGCCCAGTTGCGCTGGCTGCGAGGTGTCGATCCCGATATCCTGCTTACCTATCCGGCCAACCTGGATGCTTTGCTGACGCACATGCACTACGAGGGTGCCCCCCTGGCACGCCTGCGCGAAGTGCGCACCGTCAGCGGCGCGGTCCCTCCTGCATTGCGCGAACAGTGCCAGCAAATCTTGGGCGTGCCACTGACCGATCTCTACAGCGCGCAGGAGGTCGGTGTCATTGCCCTGCAATGCCCGGAGAGCGGCCTGCTGCATGTGCAATCAGAACACGTGCTGCTCGAAGTACTCGATGAACAGGGGCAGCCCTGCCGGGAAGGCGAGATCGGTCAGGTGGTGGTGACCGACCTGCACAACTTCGCCATGCCCCTGATCCGCTACGCACTGCGCGACTGGGCCGAGGTGGGGGCGCCCTGTTCTTGTGGCCGGGGCCTGCCCACCCTGCGCCGGGTCGTGGGCCGCACCCGCAATATGGCCGTGAGCCCTCAGGGCAAGGCCTTCTGGCCGGTGTTGGAGACCCGGCGGATGCTGGAGGCCATCCCGCACTTGAGGCAGTATCAGTTCGAGCAGACCGCTATTGATGCCATCACGGTCACGTTGGTGTGTACGCCTGCGCCGACTGTTGAGCAATTGCTTCGCCTGCATACGGTGCTCGAACAGGCGCTGGGTCATGCCTATCGATGGACATGGCGGTTCCAGGAAATACCCATTCCGTCTGGTGCCAGTGGGAAGTTCGAGGAGTTCGTGTCTCTGATTGCTGAGCCAGGCGTGGGCGCTTCGCCCATCTCGTCGTCTAAATCAGTAATGGGGCAGACATAAGATCTGCTGAAGGAAGTGAGAAGGTCTGTGGATTTGTGAATTTCCCGGCTTCGCAGGGACCGGCTGCTTCCTGTGGATGAACCCGATGGACAACCTTGCAGGTTGCCCACAGGTGTCACCCACAGGACTCCAGCCTAATTCACAAGCTCCACAGACCGGTGTTCATTCATTTTAGATATCGAAAAAATCAAAATCGCCGGCCGGCGACCTGCCGTCGGAATCAGTGGCCGACTTTGGAGTGGAATGACTGGCTGTGATTCAAGCGGAACAGGTGGCAGGGTTTACGTTGGAAATAATGGCCTACATTCGATTGGAATTGGTGGCGGTTTTCATCGGAATACGCAGTGTGGCCAGCGATACCACTCTGGATCCTGCTATCCGCTCCATGTCGCAAAGCTTGATCGGAGACTGGCAGGCGGCTCAAGTCGAGCAGTTCGGGGAGCAGGAATTGGTGCAGGAGGTTCGCCACTAAGCGAGTATGGCGCCGGTCGGAGCCGGCGCCATTCAGTCGGATGCTTACATTCGCGTGGCGTAGTATTCGACGACACGTTGCAGATCGAGCGGGAAGGGCGCGGCATCTGCACCGGGCAGGTGGCTGAGGCGGGCGGTTTGCGTCTGGGCGTCGTAGGCGATCCATTCGGCGCGCTCCAGCGCTGGTTCTTCCAGCGTGGCACGAACGAGATCGATTTTCTTGCCGGCTTCTGTGGGGCCGAAGCTGTCACCGACGCGCAGGCGGATCGACGGAATGGTGACGCGCTTGCCGTTGAGCTGGAATTTGCCATGGCTGACCAACTGGCGCGCAGCGGGGATAGTCGGGGCAAAACCGGCCCGGAAGACCATGTTGTCGAGACGGCGTTCAAGCAGTTCAACCAGTTTGTCGCCGGTTGCACCGCGATCCTTCTTGGCATCGGCCACGACGCGGCGGAGTTGGGTTTCGCTCAAACCGTAATTGAAGCGCAGCTTCTGTTTTTCCATCAATTGCAGGCCGAACTCGGATTTGCGGGCGCTGACCTTGCGGGCACCGTGCTGGCCTGGCGGCTGATTACGCTCCTGCATGGATTTACGGGACAGGCCGGGCAAGTCGATGCCGAGGGCACGCATCACTTTCAGGCGGGGGCCGGTGTATCGGGACATGGGATTGATTCCTGTATTTAATGGAGCTGGCAACCGGGATTGGTCATCGGGTAGGTATCAACAGCAATCGATTCCGGGTGACATTGCACTGCTTCCCAGCCGGCCAATACCTCCTGCACCGTACTTTTCAGGTAAGGGTTCAGGCCTTCTTCGTCGACGATGCGGCGCAGATGCGCACGTAGGGCGGAGGTCTTGTTGGCCGTCGCCCCGCGCATGGCGGAGGATGAGAGAAGATGGATGATGGCGGCCAGACGAAGCTCGACCGGCATGTCGGCAGTTTCCATTCGGTGCTCCTAGGGTTGAGGAAAGGCTGGCTGCCGAGATGATGCCGGGTGGCTGGCGTTTGCAATTGAGAATTATTATTGATTGTGAGTGAACCTGTCAATCGTTGTCGCGCTTTGCTACTGTCGATCTGACAGACGAAAAAAAGCCACGCGCTCAGGCGTGGCTTTTGTTTAGGCTAGGGTGAATCAGCGGTCGCCGAACTTCTTTTTCTTGAAGCCGCCGCGATCGCCGTCAAACTTGCGCTCGCCACCGAATTTACGTTCGCCGCTGAACTTGCGCTCACCGTCGGCTGAAGCCGGG
>JAYRMB010000053.1:0-1077 GCA_041904995.1 Azonexus sp. | reverse complement strand
GCAAACTCCGAATACCGATGAGTACAGCTTGGGAGACAGAGCACCGGGTGCTAACGTCCGGACTCAAGAGGGAAACAACCCAGACCGCCAGCTAAGGTCCCTAAAATTGGCTAAGTGGGAAACGAAGTGGGAAGGCTAAAACAGTCAGGATGTTGGCTTAGAAGCAGCCATCATTTAAAGAAAGCGTAATAGCTCACTGATCGAGTCGTCCTGCGCGGAAGATGTAACGGGGCTAAGCCAGTTACCGAAGCTGCGGATGCACAGTTTACTGTGCGTGGTAGGAGAGCGTTCTGTAGGCCTGTGAAGGTGTGTTGTAAAGCATGCTGGAGGTATCAGAAGTGCGAATGCTGACATGAGTAGCGTTAAAGGGGGTGAAAAGCCCCCTCGCCGTAAGCGCAAGGTTTCCTACGCAACGTTCATCGGCGTAGGGTGAGTCGGCCCCTAAGGTGAGGCAGAGATGCGTAGCTGATGGGAAACAGGTCAATATTCCTGTACCGATGTGTAGTGCGATGTGGGGACGGAGAAGGTTAGCTCAGCCAACTGTTGGACATGTTGGTTCAAGCCTGTAGTCGTGCCTGGTAGGCAAATCCGCCGGGCTAAGATGAGGGGTGATAACGAGGAAGCTTGCTTCCGAAGTGAGTGATACCCTGCTTCCAGGAAAAGCCACTAAGCTTCAGCTGCACACGACCGTACCGCAAACCGACACTGGTGCGCGAGATGAGTATTCTAAGGCGCTTGAGAGAACTGCGGAGAAGGAACTCGGCAAATTGATACCGTAACTTCGGGAGAAGGTATGCCCTAAGTAAGTGAAGTTGTACAAATGGAGCTGAACAGGGTTGCAAAAAATCGGTGGCTGCGACTGTTTAATAAAAACACAGCACTCTGCAAACACGAAAGTGGACGTATAGGGTGTGACGCCTGCCCGGTGCTGGAAGATTAAATGATGGGGTGCAAGCTCTTGATTGAAGTCCCAGTAAACGGCGGCCGTAACTATAACGGTCCTAAGGTAGCGAAATTCCTTGTCGGGTAAGTTCCGACCTGCACGAATGGCGTAACGATGGCCACACTGTCTCCTCC
>JAYRMB010000021.1:0-38583 GCA_041904995.1 Azonexus sp. | reverse complement strand
AGACGCCGAACTTGTCGCGCAAATACTTCATGTGATCGTAGATGTATTGCGGCGAATTGGTCTTGTACAGGCGCTCGAACACCGTGCGGTCGCAGAAGGAACAGGTGTAGGGACAACCGCGCGAAGTGATCATTGTCGCCCCATGCCGCATTTCGTAGGCGAAGAGCGGCAGGTGGTAGGCATGCGGGAAGCCGGCGAGCTTTTCGTAGGCGGGGAAAGGCAGTTCGTCGAGATCGAGGATACGGTCGCGGCGGGGATTGACGATGATGCGGCCCGATTCGTTGCGCCAGATCAGGTTGCCGATTTCGGCCAACGGCTTGCCATCAGCCAGTTCGAGCATGGCGCCTTCGCCTTCGCCCATGACCAGATAGTCGATTTCCGGAAATTTTTCGAGAATGGGCGCACCGAGCGACGAGACATGCACATTGCCGAACAAGATTTTGATGTCTGGCCGCCGTTCGCGGATATAGGCGGCAATCTCGAAGGCATCCATGAAGCCGGAGGTCGTCGCTGAAAAACCAACCATTTCCGGATCGGTCGCCAGCACGATTTCAGCGTTTTCCGCGGTCGTCGGCGGAGCGAAGGGGCCGAGGCAGTCATGCAACTGCACGCTATGCCCGAATTTTTCCAGCCAGGAAGCCAGCTGCATGATGCCGATGGGTGGCATACGGTTGGCCAATACGGAAAAATCCGGCTGTCCCGGCACAAAATTGAAACCCGCTGGGTGAACAAGCGTGATGCGCATGAATGCTTCCTCAAACGAAGTGGGGCGATTTTATTTGAAAACGTCCGAAGGCATCAGTTCCAATGATCAGAGCATTTTGGCCGTATCCCAGGCAAAACGCAGAATCAATACGCCGACGACAAGGAGGAAGACCTTGCGGATCGCGCCATTGCCGTATTTCAGGGCCAACCAGGTTCCCGCCTGCGAACCGCTGAGATTGGCGATGGCCATGCCAACCGCCAGCCAGGGCAACAAATGACCATTCGGAATGAAATAGGCAAGCGCCGCGAAATTGGTCACCACGTTGACTACCTTGGCCGACGCTGAGGCATGCAGGAAATCGAAACCAAAAAAGCGGACAAACAGAAAGATCAGGAAACTGCCCGTGCCCGGACCGAAAAAGCCATCGTAGAAACCGATAACGGCGCCAAGCACGAAAGCCCAGAACAATTCGTGATGACCAGCGAGCAACGGCTGGTGTTCCTGCCCGAAATTCTTCTTTTTCAGCGTGTACACCGCAGCAAAGATCAGCAGAAAAAGAATCAGTGGCCGGATCGATTCCTTAGGCAGCCAAGCAACTGCAGCTGCACCGAGATAAGAGAAGAGCAGGGCACCCAGAGTAGCCGGCAGGATACTGCGCCAAGGCATAACCACCCGCCGCGCATAGCGCCACGTGGCATTGGCCGTACCGACGATGCTGGCGAACTTGTTGGTGCCAAACAACGTGGCGGCTGACTGCTCCGGATGCAGCGCAAACAGGGCAGGGATCTGAATCAGTCCACCACCGCCAACGACAGCGTCAACGCCACCGGCAATGAAAGAAGCCAGAAACATCAGCCACAGGGTTTCATTCAGCAGTTCCAGAATTTTTCCTTCAAATGCGAGAAGTCGAAGCGGTTCAGTATTAAGTAAACAGCTGTATATACAGCTACTACGTTAACAAACTCAGCAACAAGTCTGTGGATAACAAAAATTTAAACAATAAATTCATTAACTTGTAACGAAAAATAGCCTCTTGGGAAGCCTCGGAGTTGCCTGTGGATGAATTCTTGACGATTTATCCACAGGTCAGGAATTCAGCAATGATCCACATTCCACGGACAGCTTGTGCACAGGCTTGTGTACAGGCGGATTTTTACTGTGAGCAGGCAAAACAGGGTTTATTTGCCGATGCAGAAACGGCTGAAAATGACGCCGAGCAGGTCGTCGGCGGTAAATTCGCCGGTGATTTCACCCAGAGCATGCTGGGCCAGACGCAACTCTTCGGCGAAGAGTTCCAGCGCCGGCATGACACCTTCGACGACGTTGCGGGCCGTGGCAATGTGCTCCTGCGCCAGGGCGAGGGCGCGCAGATGGCGCTCGCGGGCGATGAAGACGTCTTCCGCCTGATGCCAGCCGGCGATGCGCAGCAGTTCCTGACGCAGCAGATCGATGCCCTGATTGGCCTTGGCGGATAGCGAAATGGCGATGCCATCACGTTCTTCATGCCGTTCCGGCACACGGCCGGCGAGATCGATCTTGTTATAGACATTGATGCGCTGCAGGCGCTCGGGCAGGCGGGCGAGAATCTCGCGGTCGGCCTCGCCGATGCCAGATTGGGCATCGACCAGCAGCAGCACGACGTCGCTGCGCTCGATTTCCTTCCAGCTACGCTCGATACCGATACGTTCCACCTCGTCCTCGGTTTCGCGCAGGCCGGCGGTATCGATGATGTGCAGCGGAATGCCTTCGATCTGAATGGTCGAACGAAGGGCATCGCGCGTGGTGCCGGCAATGGGCGTGACGATGGCCAGTTCGTCGCCGGTCAGGCGATTGAGTAGCGAGGATTTGCCAACGTTGGGTTGGCCGACCAGGACGACGTGCAGGCCGGATTGCAGTAGCTTGCCTTGTCCGGCGCGGTCGAAGATTTCGGCCAGTTTCAGTTGCAGTTTTTCCAGCCGGCCGAAAGCATTGGCCGCCTGCAGAAAGTCGATGTCTTCCTCGGGAAAATCGAGCGTGGCTTCGACCAGCATGCGCAGGTTGATCAGTTCGTCGTTCAACTCGCCGATGGCGCGCGAAAACTCGCCTTGCAGCGAACGCACCGCGGAACGTGCGGCGCTGGCTGTAGCTGCGTCGATCAGATCGGCAATGGCTTCGGCCTGGGCCAGATCCATCTTGCCGTTCAGGAAGGCGCGGCGGCTGAATTCGCCGGGTTCGGCCAGGCGGGCGCCGAGATCGAGGCAACGGGCCAGCAGCATCTGCATGACGACCGGGCCGCCATGGCCCTGCAACTCAATGACGTCTTCGCCGGTGAAGGAATTTGGGCCGGGGAAAAACAGCAGAATTCCGGTGTCCACCGCAGCACCCTGGGCATCCTTGAAGTCGGCCAGCGTGGCGTAACGCGGTTTCGGCGTCTTGCCGGTCAGCGCAAAAGCAAAGGGCAGCAAATTGCTGCCCGAGATGCGGATGACGCCGACACCACCCCGGCCAGGGGCCGTGGCGATGGCGGCGATGGTGTCCTGCTTCACACTTTAGGCTTTCGCATCGTTGGCAGCTTTGCCGCCAGCTTCGATCATCTTGGTGATCTGCCATTGCTGGGCAATCGACAGGACGTTGTTCACGACCCAGTAGAGCACCAGACCGGCCGGGAACCAGAAGAACATCACACCGAAGACGAGCGGCATCATCATCATGACCTTGGCCTGGATCGGATCCGGCGGGGTCGGATTCAGCTTGGTCTGGATGAACATCGAGACCATCATGATGACCGGCAGGATGAAGTAGGGGTCGGCCGAGGCCAAGTCCTTGATCCACAGGATCCACGGTGCGTCACGCATTTCGACGGCGCCGAGCAGCACCCAGTAGAGAGCGATGAAGACCGGAATCTGTACCAGGATCGGCAGGCAGCCGCCGAGCGGGTTGATCTTCTCGGTCTGGTACAGCTTCATCATTTCCTGGTTCAGACGCTGCTTGTCATCGGCGTAGCGTTCCTTCAACTGCATCAGGCGCGGCGTGACGGTGCGCATCTTGGCCATCGACTTGTAGGACGCGGCGGAAAGCGGGAAGAACACGGCCTTGATGGCGATGGTCAACACGACGATAGCCCAGCCCCAGTTGCCGACCAGCGAATGGATGGCTTGCAGCGCCCAGAAGATCGGCGCGGCAACGACGGTCAGCCAGCCGTAATCGACCACCAGGTCGAGACCGGTAGCAATTTGCTTGAGGGCGGATTGTTCCTGCGGACCGGCATACAGGGTAACTGCAGTTTCCGCCTTGGCACCCGGCGCGATTTCGGCCACCGGAACGATCAGACCGGCCTGGAAGAGATTGCCACCTTCCAGCTTGCGCATGTAGTACTCGCGCTGGGTCTTGTCCTGCGGTACCCAGGCGGCGACGAAGTAGTGCTGGACCATGGCCAGCCAGCCGTTGTCGGCGTTCTTGGCGAACTTGGCCTTGTTCTCGGCAATGTTGGAGAAATCGATCTTCTGGTATTTCTCGCCTTCGGTGTACACGGCCGGGCCGGTGAAGGTGGAAACCATCTTGGTTTCACCAGCTGGCTTGACGTCGTCGCGCTGCAACTGGAAGTAGGCGTGCGGGGCGATGGCCTTGTCACTGCCATTTGCAATATCCCAAGCCACATCGACCACGTAGGAACCGCGCTTGAAGGTCAGCACCTTGGCAACCTTGATACCGTTGGCGGTAGCGGTTTCCAGGCGAACCTTCAGTTCGTTGGTACCGTCGGCCAGTTCGGTCGGACCGGCAACCCGCTTGAAGACGCTACGATGAGTCGGCAGGCCCTCGCCGATCAGGCCGCTCTGCGCAGTGTATTTGTGCAGGTCATCGAACAGGACGAAGGTTTTTTCCTTGTCCTCGTGATCCTTGTACTTGAGCAGTTCCAGCTTGACCAGATCGCCACCTTGGGAAGACACCGTGGCCTTGACCAGGTCGGTAGTGATGGTGAAGGTTTCTGCAGTGGCAACGGCCGGCACATCGGCGCTAGGCGTAGCGGTGGCGGTACCGGCTTGCAGGCTGGCCGAGGGTTTCGGCGCGTCGGAAGCGACCGTGGCGGCAGCTTGTTCACCAGCAACCGGCTTCGGTTGGTTGTACTTCTGCCAGTTCTCCCACAGCATGAAGCTGGAGAAGGTGAAGATCATTACCAGGACGAGGCGTCGAGTATCCATGAATGGCCTACGAAAATTGTCTTGAATCAGGGTACGGGATCATACCCGCCTGGATGCCACGGGTGACAGCGGCAAATGCGTTTGACGCCGAGCCAGCCGCCCTTCAGGGCACCATGTTTCTGTACTGCCTCCACCGTATATTCCGAACAACTCGGAAAATAGCGGCAGCGTCGCCCGAGGAAAGGGCTGATCGCATATTGGTAGATGCGAACCAGTCCGATCAACAGACGCTTCATTTCTCCTCCCGCCTGGGCTTCGGCCGTGACAGCTTGCCGAGCAGGATCAGGAAATCTTCCGCCAATGCCTTGCCGTCCAGCGGTGCCGGCCGTGCGGCGAGACGCACGACCAGATCGCAGAGCGGTAACTCATGGCGATGCAGACGAAACTGCTCACGCACGATCCGCTTCACCTTGTTGCGGTGCACGGCCCGTTTGAGCAATTTTTTGCCGACCACCAGCCCCAATCTGGCTGAAAGGCTGTCGGCAGGTCGCGGCTGGTAATGCATCATCAGCCACTTGCCGCGAATCGCCCGCTTGAAACCAAAAACGGATGAAAATTCATCCGTTTTGGTAAGTCGATATCGTCTGGCGAAGGTTTGTTCCACCCCGCCGGGTATCCTATATTAGACGGCCAGACGCTTGCGGCCCTTGGCGCGGCGAGCAGCAAGAACTGCACGGCCACCCTTGGTGCGCGAACGAACCAGGAAGCCATGGGTGCGCTTGCGGCGCACGACCGACGGTTGATACGTGCGTTTCATGTCGTAATCCCTTGATGTGCTAAGAAAAACGCGCGATTAGACCGCGTTTACCCACGCCCTGTCAACCTGATTTATTTCTGCAAGCTGTGGATAACTTTTCCGGAGGCGGGTAGAATCGCATCTCGATTCGCGCCTTCGCGGCAATCCAGGATCGAGAAAATTCCACTTTAAATCAGATAACTAATTCTTCCGGAAACGACGATGTTTTCCGGACGACGAAGGAGTGAGATCGTCGATGGCCGGATTTTGGGAATCCTGTTTGCAGCGTTTTGAGCAGGAATTGCCCGCGCAGCAGTTCAATACGTGGATCAAGCCACTTCGACTCGAAGGCGAAAGCGCCGCGCTCGAGGAAGGCTTGCGTCTGATTGCGCCGAATGGATTCATTCTTAAGTGGGTGCGCGATCGCTACCTGTCGCGTATCGAGGATTACAGCCGTAGCTTTTTCTCCGGCCCAGTCAGCATCGCCCTGGTCATTGGCGCCGGCAAGACCCCGGCCAAGGTCGCTACCAGTGTGGCCAGCGACGGCCTAGTAAACTCCCAGGAGAAGCCGGTTGCCGAGAAACCGGCCGTCAAGCCGCGCAGCAAGGTCAGCGGCAATTACGAGAAATCCCGACTGTTCCCGTCCTTCACCTTCGACAACCTCGTTGTCGGCAAGGCCAACGACCTGGCCCGTGCCGCTGCCGTGCAGGTGGCCAACAATCCGGGCGGCGCCTACAACCCGCTGTTCATCTATGGTGGCGCAGGCCTTGGTAAGACTCACTTGATCCACGCCATCGGCAACGCCATCGTCGCCGAAAACCCGGACAAGGTCGTGCGCTACGTGCACGCGGAAGACTATTACTCCGACGTGGTGCGTGCCTACCAGCAGAAATCGTTCGATAGCTTCAAGCGCACCTATCGTTCGCTCGACGTGCTGTTGCTCGACGATGTTCAGTTCTTCAATGGCAAGAACCGTTCGCAGGAAGAGTTCTTCTTCCTGTTCAACGCGCTGATCGAGGCGCGCAAACAGATCATCATCACCTGCGATACCTATCCTAAGGACATCAACGGTTTGGACGACCGCCTGGTCACCCGGTTCGACTGGGGGCTGACCGTGCAGATCGAGCCGCCCGAACTGGAAATGCGCGTCGCCATTCTGAAGAAGAAGGCCGAAGCCGAGGGCATCCAGCTCGACGACGAAGTGGCTTTCTTCATCGCCAAGCATTTGCGCTCCAATGTGCGCGAACTGGAAGGTGCACTTAAGAAGGTGCTGGCCTATTCCTCCTTCCACGGTCGCATCATTGCCCTCGACCTGGCCAAGGAAGCCTTGAAGGACGTCATCGGCTCGGTGCGCAATGTCGGCATCGACAATATTCAGAAGACCGTTTCCGACTATTACAAGATCAAGGTTGCCGAACTGTTCTCGAAGAAGCGCACCCGCAACATCGCCCGGCCGCGCCAGGTGGCGATGTGGCTGTGCCGCGAGGTCACCTCGCACAGCTTCCCGGAAATCGGCGACGCTTTCGGTGGACGCGATCACACCACGGTCATCCATGCCGTGAAGACCATCGATTCCCTGCGCAGCAAGGACAACGAACTCAATCACGACCTGCACGTGCTACTTCAGGTGTTGAAGGGTTGAGCATGTCGATAAGTCTGTGGAAAAGCTGTCCAGCATATGTGGAGCATCTGCTTCAAGCCGGAATGTGGGAAAATTGTCCAGATTTCATCCACAGGCAATCAAGAGCTTTTCCAAGAGCCGTTTTTTCGCAGCAACTATCTGTTTAATTGAGCGTTTTCAAGGTTATCAACAGAACTGTTCCGGATATAGTCAACAAAGGAATTTGATATATGGTTCTTATTAAAACCCAAAGGGACACCCTCCTGGCGCCGCTGCAGTCTGTGTCCGGGATCGTCGAACGTCGCCACACGCTGCCCATCCTGTCCAATGTGCTGCTCGAGAAGAAGGGCGACCATCTGACCCTGTTGGCGACCGATATCGAAATTCAGATCACCACGGCGACTGAAGGTGCTGGCGGTGAGGGTGACGGTGCCGTCACCGTCGGTGCCCGCAAGCTGCAGGACATCCTGCGTTCGCTGTCGGATAGCACCGAAGTCAGCCTCGTGCTCGAAGACAAGCGCCTGCAAGTGCGCGCCGGCAAGAGCCGCTTCAGCCTGCAGACCCTGCCGGCCGACGACTTCCCACGCATGACGCTGGCCGAGGGCGACACCAAGCAGTTCCAGATCACCCAGAAGGCTTTCCGCCAGTTGCTGGCCAAGACCCAGTACTCGATGGCGACGCAGGACGTGCGCTACTACCTGAACGGCCTGCTGCTCCAGGTCGATGGCAAGGAACTGCGTGCCGTCGCGACCGACGGTCACCGTTTGGCCTTCGCCAGCGTCGAAATCGAAACCGATCTGCCGCGCCAGGAAATGATCCTGCCGCGCAAGACTGTGCTCGAACTGAACCGCCTGTTGGCCGATAACGACGAAGCGCTGAACATTACGCTGACCCCGAACCAGGTGCGCTTTGCCTTCGGGTCCGTCGTTCTAGTCTCCAAGCTGATCGATGGCAAGTTCCCGGATTACGAGCGCGTCATCCCGCCGGTGCTGAAGAATCACATGAAGGTCGGCCGTCAGACCCTGATGCAGGCTATGCAGCGTGCCGCCATTCTGACCAACGAGAAGTTCCGCGGTGTACGCGTCGTTTTGGGCGAAAACAGCCTGAAGCTGATGGCGGCCAACGCCGAACAGGAAGAAGCGCAGGAAGAAATCGAGGTCGATTACACCGGTGATGTCATCGATGTTGGCTTCAATGTTGGCTACCTGCTCGACGTGCTGAACAACCTGCATTCCGATGAAGTTCAGTGGAGCTTCAACGATGCCAATTCCAGCGCATTGATCACCGTCCCCGGCAACGACCGCTTCAAGTATGTCGTGATGCCGATGCGCATCTGATTTTCCGAGCAGTAACCGAGAAAAGGGCCTGGCCGTCCGGTCAGGCCTTTTGCAGTTTCACGTGGAACCAAAACAATGAGTGAAGAGAACGTCCCGCAAAGCGCCGCGCCGGCCTATGGCGAATCCAGCATCCAGATCCTCGAGGGCCTGGAAGCCGTGCGCAAGCGTCCCGGCATGTATATCGGCGACACCTCCGACGGCACTGGTCTGCACCACCTGGTGTTCGAAGTTGTCGATAACTCGATCGACGAGGCGCTGGCCGGCCATTGCGACGACATCATCGTCACCATCCACCCGGACAACTCGATTTCCGTCATCGACAACGGCCGCGGTATCCCGACCGGCGTCAAGATGGACGACAAGCACGAACCCAAGCGTTCGGCCGCCGAAATCGCGCTGACCGAGCTACACGCCGGTGGCAAGTTCAACCAGAACTCCTACAAGGTTTCAGGCGGTCTGCACGGCGTCGGCGTTTCCTGCGTCAATGCGCTGTCCAAGTGGTTGCGCCTGACCATCCGCCGCGATGGCAAGAAGCATTTCATGGAATTCAATCGGGGCGTGCCGGTCGATCGCGTGCTTGAAAGCCGCGACGGCTTCGAGATTTCCCCGCTTAAAATTCTTGGCGATACCGAAAAGCGCGGTACCGAAGTGCACTTCCTGGCCGACGAGGAAATCTTCGGTCATGTCGAGTTCCATTACGAAATCTTGGCCAAGCGCCTGCGCGAACTGTCCTTCCTGAACAACGGCGTGTCGATCAAGCTGGTCGATCAGCGTTCCGGCAAGGAAGAACTGTTCGCCTTCGCTGGCGGTGTGCAGAGCTTCGTCGAATACATCAACCGTACCAAATCCGTTCTCCATCCGAAAATCTTCTATTCGACCGGTGAAGCCAAGGTGGGCGGCGATGGTGTGACCATCGGCGTCGAAGTCGCCATGCAGTGGAACGATTCCTATCAGGAACAGGTGCTTTGCTTCACCAACAACATTCCGCAGTCGGACGGCGGTACGCACCTGACCGGTTTGCGTGCGGCGATGACCCGTGTCATCAACAAGTACATCGAAGAAAACGAGATCGCCAAGAAGGCCAAGGTCGAGATTTCCGGCGACGACATGCGCGAAGGCCTGGCCTGCGTGCTGTCCGTGAAGATGCCGGACCCGAAATTCGCTTCGCAGACCAAGATGAAGCTGGTTTCGTCGGAAGCCCGTCCGGCCGTCGAGGAAGTCGTGGCCCAGAAATTGGCCGACTTCCTGCTGGAAAACCCGGTCGACGCCAAGACCATCTGTGGCAAGATCGTCGAAGCCTCGCGGGCTCGTGAAGCAGCCCGTCGCGCCCGCGAAATGACGCGGCGCAAGGGCGTGCTGGACGGCATCGGTTTGCCCGGCAAACTGGCCGACTGCCAGGAGAAGGATCCCGCACAGTGCGAAATCTACATCGTCGAGGGTGACTCCGCCGGCGGCTCCGCCAAACAGGGCCGCGACCGCAAGTTCCAGGCGATCCTGCCGCTGCGCGGCAAGGTGCTGAACGTCGAGAAAGCGCGCTTTGACAAGCTGATTTCCTCCGAGCAGATCGTCACGCTGATCACCGCGCTCGGTACCGGCATCGGCAAGGACGACTTCAACGTCGAAAAGCTGCGCTACCACCGCATCATTATCATGACCGATGCGGACGTCGACGGTGCCCACATCCGTACCCTGCTGCTAACTTTGCTCTATCGCCAGATGCCGCAGCTGATCGAACGCGGTTACGTCTATATCGCCCAGCCGCCGTTGTACAAGGTCAAGCACGGCAAGACCGAGCGTTACCTGAAGGACGACCAGGAATACAACCAGTTCCTGCTCAACATGGCGCTCGACGAAGCCGTGTTGACGCCGCGAGCCGGCGCCGATGCGATCAGCGGCCCAGCCCTGGAAAACCTGGCCCGTTCGTGGTTGGCCACCGAGGCCGTGATCGAGCGCCTCTCGCACCTGATCAACCCGGATGTGCTGCAGGCTGTCGTCCGCCATAACCTGAAGCTCGATTTGTCGAGCGAAGCCTCTGCCCGTAGCAGTGCCGAACTGGTCGGCCAGCACGTCAACCACGGTACCAAGATCGTTCCCAAGTTCGACGACATTCAGGAGCGCTGGATTCTGCGCATTGAGCGCATGCACCACGGCAACCTTAAGGTTGGCTTGATCGACGAGGATTTGCTGCTGTCCGGCGACTACCTGCAGATCAAGCGCATGGCTGAAACGCTGGGCGACCTGTTCGGTGCCGGTGCCATTATCGCCCGCGGCGAGAAGAAGCAGGTGATCGGGAATTTCGGCGATGCCATGAAGTGGCTGCTCAGCGAAGTCGAACGCGGCATCAGCAAGCAGCGCTACAAAGGCCTGGGCGAAATGAACCCGGAACAACTTTGGGAAACGACCATGGATCCGACGGTGCGCCGCCTGCTGCGTGTGCAGATCGACGACGCCATCGCTGCCGACGAAATCTTCACCACGCTGATGGGAGAAGATGTCGAACCACGGCGCGAGTTCATCGAAACCAACGCGCTCAATGCGCGCATCGATATCTGATAGCCAGGCTTTAAGGAGCAGAGCGATATGAAACACCTTACAACCTTGTTCGGCGCGCTGCTCTTTGCCGCTGGCGCCAGCCATGCTGCCGATCCGGTCAAAATCGATATCTATCTCGATGGAAAACTGCAGCAGCAGGCGACCTTGAAGGGACCGAACTCGGTCTACAAATTCTGGCTCGACGAAGACCCGGGGACCATTCTCGAACTGCAACTGGTGGCTCCGGAGCCGATTATCGTCGACCTGAAGGAAACCGCTACCGGCCGTGCTGCACCGAACGCACTGGGCCGAGCCAAGCTGGTTGGCCGTGGCGGGCAGTTTGCCGTTTCCGAACTCAAGGGCGAAAGCTTCAAACACCCCTATGTTCTGGTTCGACCGGAGTGACCGTTCGGCGACCAAATCAGTAAAAGCCCCTGCGGGGGCTTTTTTTATTTCATACGTTTTAACGATGTTTTGTCTGGAACAGGCAAACGAGAGGCAATTAAGCTCCTGGCTTCTTGAAAGCTGATGTGTAGAATTCGGGATAAACTGGCAAAATAATAAAATCGATATTTTTCGACTTTCCTGCTTACATCTAGGCGGACAAAGTCGCGCTACATCGGAGGAGGTGAGACTGTGCGAGTGATTCAGGAAGTCGTAGATGGCATGCCGGGACTCGGCAGTGTTTTGGATAAGCTGACGGCTATTGATCCACAGTTACTGTTGATCTTTGGCGACATCTCGTTTTTCTCCGACAAAAGCTTACCCGATGCATTGCGCACGTATTTTTCTGGAGCGATCGCTATCGGTTGTTCCACAGCAGGCGAAATTACCGCACAGGGTGTGGACAACGGAACTTTGACCGTGACCGCAGTGCACTTTGATGCAGTCCAGCTTCGACAGTCCTCGATTCAACTCTCCAATATGAACGCCTCGTTCGAAGTCGGTGAGAGTTTGGCCAAGGAACTCAGTGCTCCAGATCTCAAGGCAATCCTGCTTTTTGGTCCAGGGACTCAAATTAACGGGAGCGCCCTGGTTCGCGGCATCGCTGGCATTGTCGGCAAGAGGGTCGTGATCTGCGGTGGTCTGGCGGGCGATGGTGGTGCCTTCCAACAAACCTTTACCCTTGGCCGCGACGGAATTGGCGACCGTGCCGTTGTCGCCGTGGGCATGTATGGTGATCGGTTGCGGATCGGGCATGGCTCATTCGGAGGCTGGGAGCCCTTTGGTCCAGCCCGCCGTGTAACCCGCAGCGATGGAAACATACTCTACGAGCTGGATGGCGAGCCGGCCTTGGCAGTTTACAAACGCTACTTGGGAGACCATGCCAAAGGCTTGCCCGCATCCGGGTTATTGTTTCCGTTTGCCATGTTGACCGATGACCATCAGGCCAACGGCCTGATCCGTACGATCCTCGGTGTCGACGAGGCTGCAGGAAGCCTGACCCTGGCGGGTGAAGTCCAGCAGGATGGTTATCTGAAACTGATGCATGCGAGTACGGACAAACTGGTCGATGGTGCCGAGAACGCCGCGGAAGCGGCTGCAGCGATGCTGGAAGATGGTACGGCCTCGCTTGCCGTGTTGGTCAGTTGCGTTGGCAGAAAACTGGTCATGGGACAGCGAGTGGATGAAGAGGTCGAGGCCGTTGTCGATGTCCTTGGCAAGAATACTGTGCTGTCGGGTTTCTACAGCTATGGAGAGATCAGTCCGTTTGCGCCGGAAGGTGCGTGCCGGCTTCATAACCAGACGATGACCATCAGTTGCCTGACCGAGAGTTGAGTTCGGTCGCCGAGATATTCCCGATGAAAAAGGTTCTCCTCAGACAACTGCGTCGCTCCATGGGGATCGACAACGAGGAGGCTTTGGCGGCGTTTCTGCAGAAACTTCAGGCGACAAACCATTCCGCCGATCCCGAAATATCCCGTTGCTTATCCGGTCTGGGCGATTTCCTGGCTCGGGTGGACGAAACCTACGATCAGTTCGATCGTGACCTGGATCTCAAGACCCGTAGCCTTGATTTGTCCTCTCAGGAACTTTCGGCGGCGAACGACAAGTTACGACATGACTTGCACGAGCGTCAGGGGGCGCTGCACGCCTTGCGCGATGCGGTAAGGGAATTGCTGCCGGAGCATGTCTCGGATACGCTCGTTGCGCAGGAAGACCTGTCAGCGCTGTCGCAAAGACTGACCGAACTGGTAGCGAGCAATGCCAGTAGCCAGCGGGAACTGGCGAATCAGAAATTCGCGCTCGATCAGCATGCGATCGTCAGCATTACAGACGCCAGCGGTGTCATCACCTACGCCAACGAACGCTTCTGTCAGATCAGTGGCTACGAACGCGACAAGTTGATTGGCCAGACCCATCGGCTGATCAAGTCCGCTAATCATCCTGCGGAATTCTACGAGGAGATGTGGTCGACCATTTCCGGCGGCCAGGTCTGGCACGGAGAGGTCTGCAACCGCAAGCGCTCCGGGGAACTTTACTGGGTGAGCGCTACGATCGTTCCGATGCTGGACGAGCAAGGCATTCCACAGCAGTACATTGGTATCCGTACCGACATCACGGATCGGAAACTGATGGAAAATCAGCTTAACGACCAGTTGCATCTGGTTGAGGAGCTGATCGAGGCCATTCCTCTACCGGTCTACCTGAAAGATACTCAGGGACGATACTTGCGCTTGAACCGCGCCTTTGAACTTTTCTTCGATACCCAGCGCGAACGATTCATTGGCAAGACGCTGAACGACCTGCTCTCGCCGGAAGATGCTGCGGTGCACATCGAAAAAGACAAAGAATTGTTCCTGCATGGCGGAGTTCAGTCCTACGAGGCTGTCGTGCATAGCCGAGATGGGCATCGCCACGACGCTATCTATCGCAAGGCTGTTTTGACGCGGCGCGACGGCTCGATTCAAGGCTTGCTCGGCATCATTATCGATATCACGGAGCGCAAGCAAGCCGAAGCGGAAGTCATGCTGGCGAGGGATGCAGCCGAGGCGGCGAGTCGGGCAAAAAGCGAGTTTCTGGCCAACATGAGCCACGAAATCCGTACCCCGATGAACGGGGTGATCGGCATGACGGATCTCGCGCTCGATACCGAACTGAGCGACGAGCAGCGGGAATACCTGATGATCGTCAAATCGTCCGCCGATTCGCTGCTGACGATCATCAACGATATCCTCGATTTCTCGAAGATCGAGGCAGGAAAACTGCAGATCGAGAACATTTCCTACGACTTGCATCGGGTCGTCTCCGATACCTTGAAGACGGTCGTGCTCAAGGCCCACGAAAAGGGGCTGGAACTGATTTTCGAGATTCTGCCCGGGGTGCCGAACTATGTACTGGGTGACCCCGGGCGCCTGCGCCAGGTACTGACCAACCTCGTGGGCAATGCGATCAAATTCACCGAACGCGGGGAAGTTTCGGTACGTGTGTCGCTACTTTCCGAAACGAAAACTACGGCGGAACTGCATTTCACGGTGGCCGATACGGGAATTGGCATTGCCCAGGATAAGCAGGGCCAGATATTCGAAGCGTTCACCCAGGAAGATACTTCGACCACCCGTCGCTACGGCGGGACCGGCCTCGGTCTGTCGATTTCCCGTCGGCTGGTTGAGTTGATGGGCGGCCGCATGTGGCTGGAGAGCGAAATCGGCAAGGGGAGTATTTTCCACTTCTCGATGCGGCTCGATATCGACCAATTTCCGCAGACCGTGCACCAGGATCCGTTCGTCGACCTGCATGGGCGACGCATCCTGGTTGTCGATGACAATGAAACCAACCGTCGGGTGCTGGGCGGCATGCTGGCCACATGGGAAGTCGAAGCGGTGCTGGCCGACGGGGCGGAGCGGGCGTGGCAGATACTTGCCGCGAGCGAGCAGGCGTTTGACGGCATTATCCTCGACGCCCATATGCCCGAAGTCGATGGCTATGAATTGGCCCAATGGATCAAAACCCGCATGGACGATCCGCCGCCGATGCTGATGCTGTCTTCCGGCGCGTTGCGCGGCGATGCAGAACGCTGCAGGGAAATCGGGATTCATGGCTTTTTCGCCAAACCGATTTCTTCGGAAGAACTGGTTGCTGCCTTGTGCCGCATCTTCGGTCTGGAGAAGAAGGTGAGGGAAGCGGCATCGACGCCGGTGGTGACGCGTCATTCCGTCAACGAACTGCAGCGTTCGCTGCGGATCCTGCTGGTCGAGGATCATCCGGTCAATCAGAAGCTGGCCATCGGCTTGCTGGAGAAGTGGGGCCACCGGGTCACGCTCGCCTGCGACGGTCGGGAATGCATCAACCTGATTCCTGCCCGCCGGTTCGACCTGGTCTTGATGGATATGCAGATGCCGGTCATGGGTGGGGTGGAGTCGACGCTGTGGATCCGTCGCCGCGAGCGGGAAGAGGGCCTCCCCAGGTTGCCGATCATCGCCATGACCGCAGCCGCAATGCAGGGAGATCGAGAGACTTGCCTCGCCGCCGGCATGGATGACTACATCTCCAAGCCGATCAAGGCGGCAGTCCTCTTTGAAAAACTGCAGAGTTTTGGCGCCGAAATTGAAATGCTCGAAACCTTGCCTGAGGATTTCGATTACGCGAGAGCGCTCTTGGATGCCGATCAGGAAACCGTGGAGATCATCTCCCCGGTGTTCATCGAAACTTGGCCGATCGATCTCAAAAAACTGCACGAGGGACTGGCCCAAGACGATTCCGGCTTGATCGAGCGTACGGCGCATAATCTGCGGGCTGCGCTGGCCACGTTTCACGCCATGCCGGCATCGCGTATCGCGGCGGATATCGAACGACGGGCCAATATGCAACGCCTGGACGGTTTGTCCCTGGAAATTGAGTCGCTGGCCAGTGAAGTCGCGTCCCTGATCCTGGCGTTGGAAAACTTGAAAGCTGCGCCATGAGTTCCAACTGGCTGAGCTGTATGCACGATCCAAACCCACTTCGAGCCGTTGTTTCCACCCGGCGCAATTGTGCTTGGCGCCATATCGCCCAGTGCCTGTGTCTTCTGCTTTGCATGTCTTTCTTCTGCGGCCAGCTCCTGGCCACAGAAAAGCTGGTGCTGGGCATCTTCGCCTATCGCCCGAAGGAGGTGCTTGAAGTCAAATTCAAGCCGCTTGCCGAGTACTTGCAGAAGGAACTGGGCGGCGTGCCGGTCGAATTGCGCGTCCTGGCCCAGGGGGAAATCGAGAATGCCCTGGCAGAGGGCGAACTCGACCTGCTGTTCACCAATCCCAGCCATTACGTCATCGTTCGTACCCAATACCATTTGACCGGGGCCTTGGCGACCTTGATCGCCAAGGAGAACGGTATCTCAACCTCGCGTCTGGGCGGGGTGATCATCGCGGACAAGGGGAATGGCATTACCCGCCTGACGGATCTGCGAGGAAAGACTCTCGCGGTCCCGGGAGTCAAGTACCTCGGTGGCTATCAGACACAGGCCTATGAATTGTTGCAGGCTGGCGTCCGCCTGCCGGACGAAGCACAACTGAAGGTAGTGGGCAGTCACGACGCGGTAATCGAGGCGGTCGCGAACGGGCAGGCTGCCGCAGGATTTATCCGCACTGGCCTGATTGAGGAGTATCGGCGTCAGGGCAAGCCGCTGATCGACCGGGTTGTCGTGGTCAATGAGCAGCATTCCAGCGGTTTTCCCTACACCGTATCGACCCGACTATATCCGGAATGGGCTTTCGTCGCCTTGCCGCATGTGGATAGCCGGCTGGTGCGCAAGATTGCCTCCAGTTTGATGCTGATCGATGAGGACAGCCCGGTAGCACGCTCGGCAGGCATCGCGGGTTTCGCGCCGCCGGCCGATTACCTTCCCGTCGAAAATATCATGCGGGCGCTCCATTCACCGCCTTTCGACCAGACGGAGCCGATCACCTTTGCCGATATCTGGCAGCAGCACCGGGTCAGCGTACTGATTCTTGGCTTGGCCCTGCTGGTTGTGGCTAGCCTGTTGGCATTGCTGGCGAACCGAAATCGCCAGCTTCACGCCCAGCGTTCGGCGCTGATCGAGGCTCGCGAAGCAGCGGAACGGGCGAACCGGGCGAAGAGCGAATTCCTCGCCAACATGAGCCACGAGATTCGTACGCCAATGAACGGTGTGATGGGGATGAGCCAGTTACTGCTGCAAACATCGATGCAAGGTGAGCAGGAGGAATACGCCCGGCTCATTCACGACAGTGCGCGTAATCTGCTGACCATCCTGAACGATGTGCTCGACCTGTCGAAAATCGAGGCTGGGCGGCTGGAAATCGACCCGGTGCCGATGTCGCTTCAGGAGAGCGTGGAATCGGCTGTTGAGTTGTTGCGCAGTCTGGCTCAGGAGAAGGGCATTGCACTGACCTGTGCCATCGATCCTGATGTTCCGCAGTGGGTGCTGGGCGATCCCATCCGTTTGCGCCAGATCTTGCTCAACCTGCTCGGCAATGCCGTCAAGTTCACGACTCATGGCGGCGTGACCTTGAAGCTATCCCGGGACAGTGGCGAGCGGGTACGTTTCGTGGTTTCCGACACCGGTATCGGCATACCACCGGAGCAGTTGGGGCAGCTTTTCCGGCCGTTTTCTCAGCTTGACACATCGATGACCCGGCGTTTCGGCGGAACGGGACTGGGGCTGTCCATTTCCCATCGTCTGGTCGAGTTGATGGGCGGGGAAATCGGGGTCGATAGCGTTCCGGGGCGGGGTAGCACCTTCTGGTTCTCCTTGCCTCTACCGATCCAGGCCGCGCCGCCGGAGCCCGCCTCGAAGGAACTGGAGGAAGGACATACTGGCGAATCGGCCGACATCCTGGTGGTCGACGATAACGCTACCAACCAGAAGATTGCGGTGGCCATGTTGAGCAAACAGGGTTATCGCGTCGATACGGCGGCCGATGGGCTCGAAGCGGTGGCTCGCTTGGGCGAGAAGGACTACGCATTGGTGTTGATGGATTGCCACATGCCCAATATGGATGGCTATGAGGCAACACGACGTGTGCGTGCGGGAACGGCTGCGGTTCGCGATAATTCGGTGCCGGTGATCGCCATGACCGCCAGTGCGATGGCGGAAGATCGGGAACGTTGCCTGGCCGCCGGCATGAATGGATTCATCAGCAAGCCCTTTGCCCAGGCCGAGTTGCTCGATGCCGTGCGCAAGGTATTGGCGGCGCATCGTGCCGCTGGCGAACAAAACTAAGAGGAAAACGGATGCGAGTGGTTCTTCAGCGGGTAGAAGAAGCCAGTGTTGCGGTGCACGGCCAAATTTCGGGAAAAATCGGGGCTGGTCTGCTGCTTTTGGTGGGCTTTGAAGCCACTGATGCGGCCAGCGATATCGAGTGGATGGTCGGCAAGATTCTGCGTCTGCGCGTTTTTCCGGACCAGGATGGTGTGATGAACCGCAGCGTGCAGGAGGCGGATGGAGAGATTCTCGCCGTTTCGCAATTCACGCTCTACGCCTCGGTCAAGAAGGGGAATCGTCCGTCGTGGAGCCGGGCAGCGCCGGGCGAGATCTCTCAGCCCTTGTTCGAACGCTTCGTCGCCAAGCTGAGCGAGGGCCTGGGTCGGCCAGTGCCGACCGGGGTTTTCGGTGCCGACATGAAGGTCAGCCTGATCAACGATGGCCCGGTGACGCTGGTCGTCGATTCCCGGAATCCGGAATAGAACTCAGCCGATGCCACAGGCTTCGGCCAGTCGGCGCAGGCCGTCGTAGCCGCCGAGCGGCAGCCCGACGGCGCATTGCTCGTCGGGCACTTCCGGCTCGCCCGGATTGATGCGGATCAGTCGATTACCCTGAGTTTCGGAGAAGTTGCGCACTGTCGGGATGTGGGTGCCGGCCCCGATTTCCAGGCAAATTGGCCGGTGCACCGCAGACAACCATTGCTGCAAGCGCTGGAACTGCAGCGCAGTGCGCCGCTCGACCCAGCCCCAGTCGCCGAACATCAGGATGTTGGGGCGGGCCAGGCCGCCGCAATGCGGGCAGGTCGGCGTTTCTCCAATCAAGCGGCAGGTTTCCTGATCGACCTCTGGGAGAAAGTCCTCCGCCGACCAGATGGCGCCACGGCAATCGGCGGTACATTGCAGATGATGAATCGAGCCATGGACTTCGCAGACACGATCGGCTGGAGAGCCGGCTTTCTGGAATTGTCCATCGACGTTGCTGGTGAAAACCCAGCTGCCGTGCTCCATCTGGCTGCTCAATCCGAGCAATAGGTCGAAGCCGGGGTGGGGCGTGGTTTCCCGGTACAGTTTCAGCCGGTGACCGTAAAAACCCCAAGCAAGGCTAGGCTCACTGTCGAAAGCCGCTGGGTTGGCGATGCGTTCGAAGGCGATGCGGGCTCGGCCTAGCGCCGGGTAGGCGGCCCAAAAGCCGCCGGGACCACGGAAGTCCGGCAAGCCGGAATCGATGCCCATGCCAGCGCCCGCGGTAACCAGCAAGCCGTCGGCCGAAGCGATCCACTCCGCGGCTTGGCGCAGTTTCGCTTCAAGGCTCATCGATCTGACCGGAAGCGACTCAGTTGCAGTCGCCCGTGTGCTTCAGCACCTCCGGATAGCCGACAGGGCTGTCCCGGTTGTCGTAGATTTCAGCGATATGGAACTCAAGATCGGTCAGCGAGCCGTTTTCATCGGCGTAAATTTCGCGAATCCGCAGGATTTCCGGCAGGGCGGCCTTGAAAGCTTGCATCAGGGCCGGATCAAAGTGAATACCGGCCTGGCCCTCCATGTAAGCCAAGGCCTCGTCGAGCGGCACCGGTTTCTTGTAGGGACGTTCCGAGACCAGCGCATCGAACACATCGGCAATGGCGACGATACGACCTTCGAGCGGGATGCATTCGCCTTTCAAGCCCTGCGGATAGCCGCTGCCATCCCATTTTTCGTGATGGGTCAGGGCGATGATGCGGGCTGTTTCCAACAGGTCGTTGTCGTGCTTGCCAATGATTTCCGCACCCATGATCGGGTGCTGGTACATGATCTTCCATTCCTCGGCATCCAGTTTGCCCGGCTTGAGCAGGATGGCGTCGGGAATGCCGATCTTGCCGATATCGTGCATCGGCGCTGTGTTGAACAGGATGGACGTCGCTTCCAGCCCCAGGCCGTACTGTTCGGCGATCAGTCGGGCGTAGTGGCTCATGCGCAACACATGGTTGCCGGTTTCGTTATCCTTGAATTCGGCCGCCCGGCCCAAGCGACGGATGATCTGCTGGCGGGTGGTCATCAACTCGTGCGTGCGCTGGCGGACCATGCGCTCAAGTTCGCGCGACTGATCGTACAGCGCCAAATGCGTCCGCACGCGTGCTTTGACGATGGGCGGGCTGATCGGCTTGGTGATGTAGTCGACCGCCCCGGTTTCCAGCCCGATGCGCTCGTCTTCCGTGCTGCTCATTGCGGTAACGAAAATGATCGGGATGCGCCGGCGGTCGGGGTTCGTCTTCAGGCGGCGGCAGATTTCCAGGCCGCTGAGGCCGGGCATCATGATATCGAGCAGGATCAGATCGGGCGGATCGTCCGAATAAACGATCTTCAAGGCCTTTTCGCCGGAGGTGGCGACGCGGATGCGATAGTCGTCGCAGAGGATCTCGCTTAAGAGATCGATATTCTCCGGCGTGTCGTCCACCACGAGAATGCTTTGCTTCGGGATAAGGGGTGACATGCTTCCTCCGCTGCTCATGTCGCGCTCAGGGCCTGGCCAAAATTGCCTCGATCAATACGGTGAGCGAGGCGCTCGCATCTTCAAAATCGTAACGTTCTATCTTGCCTTTCAGGTCTTGCAGCTGTTCTGGCTCCAGTAGGGCCAACAAGGTGGGATATACCTCGTCAAAACAGCGTACCGCCGTTGCATCATCATTATCCAGAAGCGCTTGCAGTTGGGATAGAGATTTCTGCATATTTTCCAGATCCAGTGTTCTTACTTCGATCGGGACCACTGGCTGCGGAGTGACTGCGCGCGCGTGGGCAAGCAGTTCGGACAAAGGAAGTTCGAGTTTGTTCAGGAGGTTCTGCACGTCGACACTGTCGAGGGGAGATCCATCTTTCAATGAGGTTTCGAGCTCTCTCGCGGTGTCGGAAACGGCATTGCCGCCGAGATTGCCAGCCAAACCCCGCAAGGTATGGGCCAGCAGAATCATTTCCTGGCGGTTGCCAGCCTGGCAAGCCGCGCGCAGCCTATCAAGGACGTCAGCTTGATTTTCGCTGAAGCGCCGCATCAATCGATCCAGACTTTCCCGATTGCCGCCGAGCCGCGCCAGCGCACCTTCGGTATCGATGGCGATATTCCTGTGCACACTCTCCCCTATCGGGAGGGCTGGGGACGGTTTTTGCCCAGTCCCGCTCAGCCAATGGCCCAGCGTTTTCTGTAACAGGGCAATGTCGATCGGCTTGGCAACATGGTCGTTCATGCCGGCAGCGATGCAGCGTTCACGGTCGCCGGCCATGGCGTTTGCGGTCATGGCGACCACCGGCAAATCGGTCTTGTTCAGATCGCTGCGAATGCGCCGGGTGGCTTCGTAGCCGTCCATCACAGGCATGTGGCAGTCCATCAGAACGAGGTCGTAGTCATTGCTCCGCACAAGATCGATCGCCTCCTGTCCATTACATGCCGATTCGACCTGAAGACCGAAATTGACGAGCATTTCTTCGGCCAACTCGCGATTTACCTCGTTGTCTTCGACGAGCAATACACGTTTTCCGGACGGCAACGAGTCGTAGTTCAGATGATGCGAGAACGGCTGGAGCGTACCTTCGCGTTCGCGATGCAGCGCCGTCATGATGGCGTCGAATAGCGAGGATGCCGTAGCCGGCTTGGCCAGAATGGCACCGACTTGTTCGGCCTGGCTGCCCAAGGCGGCTTCGAGTTCTTCCTGATCGTAGGCGGAGGTCATGATGGTGGCGGGCCAGGTTTCCTGCCCGAGATATCCGGCCACATTACGTAATAGCTCAATGCCATCCATTCCCGGCATCTTCCAGTCGATGATCAGCAAGCCAAACGGCGATTCGGCGACCTTGGCCTCGCGCAAGCGCTCAAGCGCATCTTTCCCGCTGGCTGCGCTGATGCATTCGAAGCCAAGGCTACCGAGCATATGGCAAAGCACTTCGCGCGCGCCGGGACTGTCATCGACCACCAGTGTCGGCAGTTCGTTGGGCAAGCCCATACGCTCCCGCGTCGCCGGCAAGGAGTCGGCCAGGGCGAAGCTCATGCGGAATGCGAAACAACTGCCGACGCCGACTTCGCTGCTCACCAAAATGTCGCCGCCGAGCAACTCGACAAGTCGTTTGCTGATTGAAAGCCCCAAGCCAGTGCCACCGTATTTTCTGGTCGTGGAGGTGTCGGCCTGGGAGAATGCCTTGAACAGCTCGCCCAGTTGCTCTTCCGACATGCCGATTCCTGTGTCGCTGACTTCGAAGCGCAGTTCTGTCCGATCCAGCTGACTATTCACACAACGAACGCGCACGGTGACTTCACCCTGCTCGGTGAACTTGATTCCGTTGCCCACCAGGTTGAGCAAAATCTGGCCAAGGCGCAGCGGGTCGCCGACCAGGTTGTCCGGCACGTCGGGCGCGACGTCGAAAACGAGTTCCAGGCCGCGTTCCCTGGCTTTCAGCGAACAGAGATCGGCGAGATGCCGGAGCTTGGTGTCGAGGCTGAAGGGGATTTGCTCTATCCGCAACATGCCGGCCTCGATCTTGGAGAAATCGAGGATGTCATTGATGATCTCCAGCAAACCACGGGCGGCATTGTCGACCTTGCTCAGATAGTTGCGCTGCCGGGGAGACAACTCAGTTTGCAGTGCCAGATGCGTCATGCCGATAATCGCGTTCATCGGTGTACGGATTTCGTGGCTCATGTTGGCCAGGAAATCCGCTTTGGCGGCCGCTGCGGTTTCAGCAATGGCCCGAGCTGCTTCGGCATCGCGTTCGGCCTGTTTCTGCGCGCTGATGTCGACAATGACTCCGATCAGACCGCCCGGTTCTCCATCTGGCGTCCTGAAACCGGTGACTGAATACAAGGTATCGCGCAGGGTGCCGTCGGCCGAAGGCAACTGTACCTCCCGAATTACCCTGCCGCACTCGGTAATGATCTCTTCGTCCTCGCGTTGATAGGCTTCCCTGGCTTCCATCGGCAGGTACTCCAGGTCGAGGACGCGCTTACCGACAAAGGCCGAGCGCTTGATCCCGAAGAAATCTTCGTAGGCCTGGTTGCAGCCGAGGAAGCGCGTATTGCCTCCCTTGTAGAAAATCGGATTCGGGATGGTATCGATCAGTGCCTGCATGAAGCTGAACTGACGAACCAACTCAAGCTCGACCTCGCGCCGGTCGGTCACGTCGAGAACGGTTACCAGCAGCGAATCCAGTTCGTTTCGTTCATTGCGGATGGCGGCAACTTGCACATCGCCGAAACGGGCGTGACCTTGTGGATCGTTAAATTCGAATTCGCTACGTAGATAACTGCGCTTGCCTGAAGCGATATCTTGCAGGGCACTTTCCAGCCGTTCGCGTTCGCCGGGGGCGACGGTTTCCGCATCCGGATTGGCCAGCAATACGTCGATCGGGTAACCGGTGAAGTCGGCGTAGGCTCGATTGACCAGCACCGGCTTACGCTCGGCATTGAAACTGACGATCCCGACCGCAGCGTTGTCGAAAATGGCGCGGAAGAAAGCCTCCCGCTTCTGCAGGATATCCTGATTCTGGCGCAGCGCCTCGGTACGAGCGGCGACCTTTTCTTCCAGTTCAACATTGACTCGACGCAATGCCTGTTGCGCCAGCTGAAGATGTTGCCGCATCCGTTCCAGCGCGCTTGCCAGACGTGTGACTTCGAGCCAGGGCGCGTGGGTGACGACCGGCTCGTTCAACTGCAGGTGGCCGATGCGATCGCTGGCCGCTGCAAGTTCATCGAGCGGCGCGCCGAAGCGCCTGGCAATGCGGAGCGCGACGGCGACGCTCAGCGCCAGCGCCGCGACAGCGATGAACAGCAGCACACCGATATCCTGCGAAGTGATCGGTATGAAATCGCGTTTCGGTGCAACGATGCCGATCATAATTTGCTTTGCCGAACCCGCGAGCGGCTGAAACAGGCTGAACCACTCGCCATCGTTCTGCGAGAAAGTCTGGAGCCTGCCAGCTTGATCGCGTGTCTCCCGCCACAGGCGCAGTCCATGCGCCATTTCGGACATGCCCAATTCATCCGGCGTCTTCAACAGGGCTTCCTTGATCCCCTGGCTACCCGCATAGCGCGCGTCGCGCGGGGGGGCGAGCAATTTGCCGTCCCTCAGCAGCAGCGCCGCTTTTCCTTCGGCACCGACAGAGAGCCGAGCGGTGTGTTCGGCGATGTCGAGCAGCCTGACGTCGTGGCCGATGACATAGGTCGAGCCATCCTTGCCTTGCCAGCGCATGGATGCGGTAATGCCCGGTTCGAGCGTCGTGTAGAAGATATAAGGTTCGGTCCAGTGGATTTTCTCGCTGTCCGGCAAGGCCATGGCGCCGATGAACCAGGGGCGTTTGCGGGCGTCGTAGTCACGTTCGCGCATTTCAACCGATTCAATCTCACGCTGGGCATTCCAGGTGATCCAGTAGGTCTTGTTTCCCCAGGCATCAGGATTGCTGATGCGATTGATCCATCGACCGTCGCGGCCGAGCAGCAAAAGAATTTCACGGCCGGATTCATGGGCGAAGATGACCGAGCTGATCTCGTCGTGATTGGCCAGAACCGGAAAGTAATATTCGTTGAAACGCAGAAGCTGCGCATGATCCAGCCGGTTGTCCATGCCCCAGCCCTGACTGCTGCGGATGGTGACCTCGACCGAATGAAGCATGCCTTCGAAGCGACTCTTGAGTTGATCGGCGGCAAGCAGCATCTGGCTTTCGGCGAGCCGGTGCACTGTTGGGCGACCGAGCAGCAGATAAATGCCGATGGTGAAGGCGCCGAGGGATAACAGCAGCAAGAGGCTGATCCGCAGGACCAAGCTGTTGGCAAAACCCGGCTTTCTAATGGAAATTTTAGGCAGCACAGCGTCCCCCGGCAGTAGGCAAAGCTTCAACGAGCATTAAACATCCAGAAAGGCCAGATATACGTCGCTGGCCCGCTGATGTCAAACGTATAGCGTGCCTTAGGGAACGACGTTTATTTCAGGTGTCTGACCAATGAAATCGAGGCGTTGCCGCAAGGCGTCGGTCGCAAAGATTTTTCCATCACGTTCGACTCGTAGCACCAAGCTGATGTCCATCTTGCGAGCCATGTCGCGCCACCCGTCGGCGCCGGCAATGAAGATGGGCTTGGATGTGGCGTCGGACAGTGTGCCGGCTTTGGGACCGGCGGGAATCAACACGGTGACGGCCTCGGTGTGGTCAGCCGGGTAACCGGTGCGCGGGTCGAGCAGGTGGGCGTAACGTTGCCCGTCGAGCTCGAAGAAGCGCTGGTAGTCGCCGGAGGTGCCGATCGCCTCGCCGTCGTCCAGCGTGACGGTGGCGAGGGGGCCGGGCTGGCGCGGATGCTGGATGCCGACCCGCCATTTCTTCCCTTCCTTGCTGCCGAGCGCCAGGATATTGCCGCCGATGTTGATCAGTGCATTCTGGATGCCGTCCTGGCGCAGGATGGCGGCAGCGCGGTCGAGGGCGACGCCTTTCAGGTAGCCGCCGAAATCGAGCCGAACGTGGCGGTTGCGGCTGGTCACGGTGGTGCCGTCGATCTTCAGGTCGGCGACCGAGGGATGGGTGGCGAGCCAGGCCTTGATGGCAGCCGGGTCGGGCAACTTGGCGGCGAATTCATCGGCCTGGAAGCCCCACAGCTTGATCAACTCGCCGATGCCGGGATCGAACAGGTGGTCGCCCTGCAGCGAGAAGGCCTGGGCTTCGCGAATGAAGTCGGCCAGTTCGGGGGTGACGGTATGCGGCTTGCCTGCGGCGATGGCGTCGTTCAGCGCCGTCAGCTCCGATTCCTGCCAGGCATGGTAGGTACGGTGCAGGCGGTCGAATTCGCGCAGCACGGCGGCGATGGCCTTGCGTCCTTGTTCGGCTTCGGCGCTGACCACGATGACTTCGACGCGGGTGCCGAAGACGTAGGCCTGTTGTTCCTGCAACGGGGTGCGGCCGCAGGCGGAGAGGGTGAAACAGAAGAGGGCGATCAGGAGAGTCCGCATGCGTGTTCGATGGCGGTGATGAAGGCGCCGGCCGGATCGAAGCCGCTCTGCTGGCGGATTTCGACCATGCAGGTCGGGCTGGTGACGTTGATTTCGGTCAGGTGGTCGCCGATGACGTCGATGCCAACCAGCATCAGACCGCGCTTCAGCAAGGTGGGGCCGAGGGCTTCGGCGATTTGGCGGTCGCGTTTCGACAGTTCCTGGGCGACGCCGGTGCCGCCGACTGCGAGGTTGCCGCGCGTTTCGCCAGCCGGCGGGATGCGCGCCAGACACCACGGCACGGGTTTGCCGCCAATCAGCAGGATGCGTTTGTCGCCATGCACGATCTCCGGCAGGTAGCGCTGGGCCATGATGGTGCGCTGGCCGAGTTGGGTCAGCGTTTCCAGGATGACGTTGCGGTTCGGGTCGTTGCGATGGACGCGGAAGATCTGGCTGCCGCCCATGCCGTCGAGCGGCTTCAGGATCACGTCGCGCTGTTCGTCGATGAAGTGCTGCAATTGCCCGATATCGCGGCTTGCTGCGGTGCACGGGGCAAATTGGGCAAATTCCAGAATGGACAGCTTTTCCGAATGTTCGCGCAGGGCGCGTGGCCGGTTGAACACCTTGGCGCCTTCGGCTTCGGCGCGTTCGAGCAGCCAGGTGGCGGTCAGGTATTCGAAATCGAAAGGCGGGTCCTTGCGCATGATCACCGCGTCGAATTGCTTCAACGGCTTCCAGGCGCGGCCGATTTCGCGGTACCAGTCATGGTCGTCTGGCCGCAGGTGCAATTCGACCGCCTCGCCAAACACGCCGCCAAGGCGGTCGGCTTCCGGTGTGCGGTAGCCGAGGCTACGGCTGTCGATGGCGTAAACGTCGTGGCCGTGTTTTTCCGCCGCCCGCATCATGGCGACGGAGGAATCCTTCCAGGCTTTCAGTTCGTCCAGCGGGTCGAGCACGAAGGCCAGCTTGAGCTGGCGCTCGCGCGGACTCTCCTGAAAGTACTCGCCGGCCTGCACGCGGCTCAGTCGTTTTCGGGCGCGGTGCGCTCGAGTTCGATCGCTGCCGCCAAACAGGCCAGGCGGCCGACGACACCGTAGGCGTAGAAGCGGTTGGGCGGCGAATCGGGGTTGCCGCAACGGTAATCCGGCATGTTGCAGCCCGTGTCGAAGGCCAGTGGTTCGAAATGCATGCCCGGGGCGTTCAGGTTCTCATCCTTGCCACGCCCGGTATGCACGCGATAGAAGCCACCGACCACATAGCGGTCGATCATGTAGATGACGGGCTCGGCGACGGCTTCGTTCAGTGTCTCGAAAGAATGGACGCCTTCCTGAATCAGCACCTCGGAGACCTCAAGACCTTCCTTGACCACACTCATCTTGTTGCGCTGCTTGCGGTTCAGGGCGATGACTTCATTGGCATCGCGCACCGTCATCACGCCCATGCCGTAGGTGCCGGCATCGGCCTTGACGACGACGTAGGGGGTCTCGTCGATGTCGTACTCGCGGTATTTTTCCTTGACCAGATCGAGCACGGCGGCGACGTTGGCGGCCAGGCATTCCTCGCCCTGACGCTCGTGGAAATTGATGCTGCGGCAGACCGAAAAGGCCGGGTTGATGCGCCAGGGATCGATGCCGATCTCCTTGGCGAAGTCGTTGGCGACCTGGTCGTAGGCAGCGAAATGATTGGATTTGCGGCGCACCGCCCAGCCAGCGTGCACCGGCGGCAGTACGACCTGCTCGTTGAGGCCCTTCAGGATGTCCGGAATGCCGGCCGACAGGTCGTTGTTGAGCAGGATGGCGCAGGGGTCGAAGCCGTCCAGCCCCAGGCGGTGCGGCGTACGGACCAGCGGTTCGAGCAGCAGCTGCTGGCCGTTCGGCAGGTCGATCGTCGTCGGTTTGTCGATTTCCGGCAGCAGGGTGCCGATGCGCACGTTCAGCCCGGTCTGCTTCAGGATGGCGGCGATCTGGGCGACGTTCTGCAGGTAGAACTGGTTGCGCGTGTGGTTTTCCGGAATCAGCAGCAGGCTGCGTGCTTCGGGGCAGAACTTCTCGATGGCGCTCATCGCCGCTTGCACGCAAAGCGGCAGGAAGGCCGGGTTCAGGTTGTTGAAGCCGCCGGGGAAGAGGTTGGTATCGACCGGCGCCAGCTTGAAGCCGGAATTGCGCAGGTCGCAGGAGGAATAGAAGGGCGGCGTGTGCTCGAGCCACTGGCCGCGCAGCCAGTGTTCGATCTGGGTGCTGCTGGCAAGGAAGCGCCGTTCGAGTTCGAGAAGCGGCCCGGTCAGGGCGGTGGTCAGATGCGGAACCATGGGCTGTACTCTGAGTGGTGTTTATTGTTGTGGCCGCAAATCTTACACCGCACCGGCAAAATTTCGGCTAAAGACGATAGTCGCGCTCGGCAAGGCGCTGCAGGCGGACCAAGACCTCGGCGAATTCGCTTTCACCGTGGGCAACTTCGTCGAAGTAATGGCGGATCTGATCGATGGCTTCACGAATCAGATCATCCAGATAGGTCACCTGAATCTCCGTCAGTCCAAGGGTCTCGACCGTACGGCTCAGGTGTTCGAGCGATTCGAGCAGATGATTCTGGCTCTCGCTACGGCCGCGTTTGGCTGTGGTCGCGATGCGTTGCAGAACATCCTTAAGTTCAGCCAAGGCGCCCTCTATACCGACTTTCTGTAGGTCGCGCTCGACAATGGCATCGAGGGCGATGATGCGCATGTCGGCACTTTCGGCCAGGACAGTCAGATGGTCACGTAAGCGCCCAACCTTTTCCGGATCGTCCACCGGCAAGTTTTCGACGAGCAGGGAGACGTGTTCGTAGTTAACGACGGCGCGCGAGCCCAATTCGAAAATACGGCCCATGCCGCGCATGTTGTCGAGCACCGAGGTCTGCATCGGCGACATCGGACCTTCGGAAGTCAAGCTGATCTGTTCGGTACTGGAACGCACCTGTACGGCGCCGCGCAGGCCCCAGGCGTTCATCGCGGCAATCAAACGGGCGGCGACGGCACTGTGCGAATTAGCCAGGGCGGATTTGCGCATGAATTCGATGACGACACCCAGGTCGCCCATGCTGGTCATCGCGGCGAAGGCGATTTGCTGCGCGTTTGAGGATTGTTGAGCAAGTTCGCGCAGGCGCTGGCGGTGCTCGATGATGCCGCTCAGTTTGTGGCGCAACTCGTGGGCAGCAATCGGCTTGGTCAGGAAATCGTCGCCACCGGCCTCATAGGCGGCCATGCGTTCAGGTGCCGTATCGTGGGCCGAGACGAAGATGACGGGAATATCCTTTTCGACGGAGCACTCGCGGAAACGTCGGCAGGTGTCATAGCCGCTCAAGCCCGGCATTTCGATATCGAGCAATATGGCGGCGAAGGTGTCGCTGCTTTCGAGAAACTCCTCGCCGCTGGCGAACAGGCTGACCTGGTAATCGCTTTCAAGCAGGCGTTGCAGGATCATTCGTTGCGGCGGATTGTCTTCGACGATTGCGATAGGGATAGCGTTTTCCATCGTACTCCTCCTTGTCTTTCAATTGTGCCAAAAATCCCAAAAATGTCCATTGCTTTGAGCGCAAGTGCTTGAAAAAAGGTAGAATTCGCCCTCTTTGTTTTACAGCATTCCCCACGGATCGGAACCCAAGTGCTCGTCGCCGCCAATATCACCATGCAGTTCGGGGTCAAGCCCCTGTTTGAAAACGTCAACGTCAAGTTCGGCGAAGGCTATCGCTACGGCTTGATCGGGGCCAACGGCGCCGGCAAGTCGACCTTCATGAAGATCCTGTGCGGCGCGCTGGAACCCTCGGCCGGCAATGTCTCGAAGGACGTGCATGAGCGCATGGCCTACCTCAAGCAGGACCAGTTCGCCTACGAAGAGATGCGCGTGCTAGACGTCGTGATGATGGGTCACGAGGAACTGTGGGCGGCGATTCAGGAACGCGATGCCATCTACGCCAACCCGGAAGCGACCGAAGACGACTACATGCGGGCTGCCGAGCTCGAAGGCAAGGTCGGCGAATACGACGGCTATACCGCCGAATCGCGCGCCGGCGAGCTGCTGCTCGGCGTCGGCATTCCGACCGAACAGCACAACGGCCCGATGAGCGAAGTCGCGCCCGGCTGGAAGCTGCGCGTGCTGCTCTGCCAGGCGCTGTTCGCCAACCCGGACATCCTGCTGCTCGACGAACCGACCAACAACCTCGACATCAACACCATCCGCTGGCTGGAAGACGTGTTGAACGGCCGTGACTCGACGATGATCATCATCTCCCACGACCGTCACTTCCTGAACCAGGTGTGCACCCACATGGCCGACCTGGACTACGGCAAGATCACCACCTACGCCGGCAACTACGACGACTTCATGGAAGCCGCCCAGCAGGCCCGCGAACGTCAGTCGCAGGCCAACGCCAAGGCCAAGGAACGCATCGCCGAACTGCAGACCTTCGTTCGCCGCTTCTCGGCCAACGCCTCCAAGGCCAAGCAGGCGACCAGCCGTCTCAAACTGATCGACAAGCTGAAGCCGGAAGACGTCAAGCCGTCCTCGCGCCAGTACCCGTGGATTCGCTTCGATTACGACGAGAAGCAGAAGCTGCACCGCCAGGCTGTGGAAATCGAGAACCTGAGCTTTGCCTATCCGGGCAGCGACAGGAAAATCTTCGACAACCTGACGATTACCGTCAATGGCGGCGAGAAAATTGCCGTGATTGGCGAAAACGGCGTCGGTAAAACGACTTTCCTGAAGCTGCTGATGGGCGAGTTGCAGCCGTCTTACGGCACCATCAAGTGGGCCGAGAAGGCCACGCCAGGCTATTACGCCCAGGACCACAGTGCCGAGTTTGCCGGCACGCAAAGCCTGACCGACTGGATCGTCGGTTACGCCCGGGCTTCCATCGAAGAAGGCGGCGATCTGGAAACCTTGGTGCGCGGCACCCTGGGCCGCCTGCTGTTCTCCGGCGACGAGCAGAAGAAGGCAGTCAATGTGATTTCCGGCGGCGAGCAGGGCCGCATGCTGTTCGGCAAGCTGATGCTGCAAAAGCCGAACGTGCTGGTGCTCGACGAACCGACCAACCACCTTGACATGGAATCCATCGAAGCGCTCAACAGCGGCCTGGAGAAATTTCCCGGCACGCTGATTTTCGTTTCGCACGACCGCGAGTTCGTTTCCTCGCTGGCAACGCGTGTGTTCGAGGTTAAGGGCGACGGCAGGATCGTCGATTACTTGGGCGGCTACGAGGATTACCTGGCTACGTGCGTGTTGGCGGGTAACGGCAGCTAAGTTCACAAATTTACTGTGTGGACACGGTAAGGTTACCCAGAGCCCGCATCGTATGGGTTGTGATGGGGTCGAGTAGCTGTCTTTCTTTGAAAGACGAGTAGCCCGGTTTTTGGGAATCCATACCGTGGCGCCTCTATTGCAGAGCATATGAGGGCACGGTAGTATCGTAAGCACTGATGTAGTGAGGGCTTAGCCAACACTGTTCGAGTTCCGCTAGGAAACGGTGATGGCCCCCTAAACTAACCACTCGTTAGTACAGCAGCAACCGTCTGCCTTTTGCCCGGCAATTCTCGAACCCCGGGCAGCGAAGAAGTCAGGCGAATTTCTTTGGTCTCAACAAGGAGATTCGTCTTGGCTCGTCTTCAATTCAATGAACTTCAGCGTTTACGTCAGATTCCGGCTGCTTTAGCACTTACGGCACTGGCGACGTATGCAAAGCGCGACAGCACTTTCGTACCAACAAAGTTACTCTCAACAGAGCGCTGGTATGCCACTGTCGGTAGCTATCAGTTCGAGTTACTTCTGAGTGGTCCTAAGTTTTACGACGCCCGCACCAAGGTTGGTGGCGGGGGGGCGATTGACCTCGCCATTCATCTGCATCGATTAAGTTTTATTGATGCAGTTGGATTACTCCGGAAGCGGGGTCTCTGATGGCGCGGCTTGAATACATAAACTATTTTCCTCGTTTTCCCGAGGTCGAATCTGGTGCCATCAATTGGAAATCTGATTCGCTCGTTCGAGCGATAACGGATTTGCCCCAGATATTCTGGCACGATGGCAAGCCGTGGCGAGAGGCTAATTTGTGGGCGCTAGAGCTTGGGCGCAATCGGCAAATGAAGCTCAAGTCGGTCAATAGCCTGCTGGGGCATCTTCATCAATACGCCACTTGGTTGGAGAATGAACAAACCGACTGGCGGCATTTTCCGCAGACAAAGGCGCATCGCGTTTTGGTGCGTTACCGTGGGGCGCTCATTGATGACCGTGACCGGGGTGTTTTAAGTCCATCAACGGCGACGGTACGTATGAATGCGGTCATTCGATTTTATCGATACGCATCTGGGCGAAATTTCATTAGTCATGATGCGCCCAAATGGCTAGATAAGCCGGTGCTGCTGAGCTACTTCGATACAGCGGGCTTCGAGCGTACGATGAACAGGGTTACGACGGACATTTCGATACCCAATCGTGCGCGGAATGGCCATCGGCTTGAGGATGGGCTGTTGCCTCTCACTAAGCAGCATATGACTGAACTCCTGCAGTTTTCGAAAGAGAATGTCGCAGAGGAGTTATACCTGATGCTACTGGTGGGCTGCTTTACCGGGGCCCGAATTGGCACCATTACGACCCTAAGTGTGAGTGCGTTGGAAAACGCGGCGCGTGATGCCATGGTGCCAGGCATGTGGACGATTCCCGTAGGGCCGGGCACGGGCATCGCCACAAAATTCGATGTGTCCGGGCACCTGATGCTTCCCGTCCAGTTGATGACGACCTTGAAGGCTTATGCCACTTCTCGACGGCGGCTGGACCGAGTTATCAAGGCCACCGATGCGCATAAATCCTTCCTCTTCTTAACCCGCAACAGTAATCCTTACAACGCAGCCTCAGTCGACCGGGGAATGGTCGATTTGCGGCGAATCGGCCGAGCGGCTGGACTGAAGTTTCTACAAAATTTTAAGTTTCACCAGACCCGCGCTACTTATGGCACATGGCTGGCGTCGATTTGCCTCGAAAGCGCGTCTGTCAAAGCAACCATTGAGTTCGTCAAACGGGCGATGCACCACAAGAATGAAGCCACTACGTTTGGTTACATCACTTTCATCGAACACACCAAAGCCAAAATAGAGGTAGCCAATGCCTTTACGGACGCATTTCTTGGACTTCAGACTCGCCTGAGCGAGGTCCGGAATGCGTGACCTTGCAATTCAAGATTTGACCTTCCCGAAGGTAAATTATGGGTTAAATGAAACGCCGTGGGATTTGCGCGTCCTGCTTTATAAAGGGGGTGCAAAGGGAAATCCGAGAACGGTCTTCAATCAAATGGCTGCAGGAGAGTTGGGAAATCCACTCATTGAGCGAATTGAGTTGGTAACCCGGATTCACCAGGAGATGACGGCGAGGCTGGTAGGTGGTGGGAAGAAAACAACTGCTTTTACTACTCTGGGAAGACTACGAGATTTCTTTGGTTGGGCCGACGAGTTCGAACAAAGGGTATCCCTTGAATCCGTTGAAAATGTCTACCGACATTGGTGTGATTTTCTGTTAAATCGCGTACGACTCAAAACCTTAAAGCACCGTTCTGCTTACAACTCCGGGAGCGTAGTGTCTTCAATTCTTGACGCTGCCCTAGAGCGAAGCCAACCGCTTATCCTAACTTCACGTCTTCAGTATAAAAGGCGTGGTATGCGAGCAGTTGGTATTGCCGCCGATAAACAAGATATGGCCGAAACTTTTGCGTTCGGCCATCTATGCCTGGATGCTATTGACAGCCTTTCAGTGAAAGCTGTTTATGGTCCATTGCCGGTCAAACTTCATTTCCGCAATGGCCAAATCTTGGAGCAATGGTCCGGGTTGAAGAACCCAGCATGCGTTAAGGCGCTTCAGCCAACCTACAAAAATAAAACCAATACTACAAAGGTTCTGGAGCAGCGTGCTAAAAGGGAAGCAGATTGCACGTTACGGACCCGTTTCCCACTGGTCAATCTTCGCATCACTGCAGAGTTGCTGGTGTTTATTGCTCAGACTGGGATGAATCTCTCTCAGGCTCACAATTTACGATGTACCCAATACAGCTATAAAAGTACGACAGACGGTTTTGAAGTGCGGGACTACAAAGAACGGCGTAAAGGCGAAGTTCTGTTCGAGATATTTGCGGAATATAAGACAGTCTTTAACGCCTATTTGGCATGGCGGGATGAAGTATTTGGTGCAACGACCGACAGGTTATTCCCCTTTTATCGGAAAGGGGGGGCTGACGATTCGAGTCCGCCAGTTTTCAAGCGATTTCGCGAGGAAATCTGCTTGCCCGTGGGCATAGCTTTCGTCGGCCCCCAAAAACTCCGCAACACTCGTATTAACTGGCTGTTGCGACAGTCGCGCAATCCCGAGCAGACTGCAGAGCAAGCGCAGCACACCAAACAAACGTTGGTGCGAGTTTATGAAAAACCTAGCCTTCAGGTGGCACAGGTTGAAATTATCCAGTTCTGGCAAAAAAGCGACCCCAGGCTAACTGGAAAACAGATGCCTTGCCTGGCGCCAGGCATCTGCGATGGTGTACCAAATTCCCTTCCGGGTCTGCCACCAGAAGCCCCCAAAGCGGATTGTACGCATCCAGCAGGGTGCCTATTCTGCGAGCACCACCGGGACATCGACAGCGAAGACTATGTTTGGTCTGTAGCCAGCATGCGCTTTATGCATACCCTAATTTTGAAACGCTTCCGGCCGCCATTGAAGGGTAAAGCGGACGCGGTAGGACACGTCGAACTCATTATCGATGTGCTAACGACCAAGCTTGCATGGTTCAGTTGTTCAAATGCTCGACGCAAGGCGTGGGTGGATGAAGCAACCGACAAAATTGCCGAGGGTGATTTTCACAGTCATTGGAGCTACTTGGTTGAAAGCGCTCAGGGGGTCTGACTATGTATAACAATTTAAGTTACTTTAGATTGGGCCTAAATATTCCGTTTATTGGACCTCACTCAAGGTCTTTTCGGCCACCGAGTTGGCCGCCACCAAAAGAATGGGGGTGCATTGAGGATAAGTATGGCAATGTGGTTTCTAGATATGGGGACCACAGTTGGGACCTCAGTCCCTGGTATGGTGGGGTGATGTCTTTCGACTTCGGCGATGGCCCCCAACTTTCCGCTCGCTCATTGGTAATTGATCCTGCTAATGCCGAACTTTTACGACAGTTGGTAGTTTGGCGTGGGTGGGGGCCACGCGGAGTACAAACGGCAAATTCGTTACGCAATTTCGCAAAGGCAATTCGACGAATTATCCACATTTGCAGCAAGAACAATATTCTTGCTTCTGAGTTGTCTCGGTATCCGGCTGTAATCGACCTGGTTGCTCAGACACTGTATTCCAGTACGTACGATAAAGTTGTTTCTGACCTGGAGCGCTTGAGGGATGCTCGTGATTTCCTTGGTTTCGAATTGCTTGACGCGTCAGGAATCCGGCGTTTGAAGGCGGCGCAACCAGCGCACAGTGTGGAGCAAACGGAATATATACCTCCGCGCATTTGGAACTATGTTGTCAATCGGGTTGCGGAGTGCATCAATGACTACTTGGTTCACCAAGTTCAGATTGAAGCCTGCTTCAATTTCTGTATCCGTGCCTATGAGCAGAATAGGGTAGTCGAGCACCGGGGAAACAAGGGCGCCTCTCATCGCAATCCGTTTCAGACTGGGATTCCTAGAGCGAGGGATGTGACTTACCACGGTTCGTTCGTCGACACGGTACAACGTTTTGGCATTAAGGATGTCTTGGAGCGATGGTCCGGTAGTATTGATAATGTCAGAGCGCTCACGAAATTTTTTCAAACCGTCCGCTACGCTGCGTTAGTCGATATTGCAGCCTTTACCTTGATGCGAATCGATGAGGTGGAAAGTATTCGCTGGAACAGCTTGCGATGGCATGATGACCCAGTTTTTGGACATATTCCGTTAATTCAATCTGAGACGTCCAAGACCGACCCCGACGATACCGGGCTTTGGGTTACCAGCCCAAGCGTTGAATCCGCAATCAGCGCACTTCAATCCATCGCAAAGATGCGGCTTGCCTGTGTTGGAAAATGGTCAGAACAGGATAATCCGAGGCTGATAACCCCTACCTTCGAGCCATGGTCGCCAGATAAGCCTTCGACAAGAAAAGTTGATGTAAAGCCTCGCTTGTTGACTCTGAGAGGGGTGGTTGAAGCATCGCCACTTCTATTTAGTCTTCGACAAATCACTATTACCAAGGATGACTTCAAGATTGCAAAGTCAGTATGCCCGACGTTGAATGCTAAACAGTTTCAGGTAGGAAAACCGTGGAGCTTGGCCTGGCACCAATTCCGGCGTACAGGAGCGGTGAATATGTTCGCTTCCGGAGAAATCAGTGATTCATCGATTCAGCTTCAGATGAAGCACCTGACCCGGTGGCAGCCCCTTTATTACGGGCGTGGTAATACGGCACTTCATCTTAACGATTCTGCCCGTGTTCTCCTCGTCAATGCCCAATACGAAGCTATGGGGCGACAGTTGGCTGAGGTGCATACGGACAGATTCGTCAGCCCGTATGGTGACCAACATAAGTCCAAACTACTTGCCACTGCAAATGGAGGGGAACCGGTCAATTTGATTAGCGAAGGCGATGCCCAGCACTACGAAAAGGCAGCCCGCAAACACTTGACTAACTTCCGGCTAACCGTCCTGGGAGGCTGCATGAAGAACGGCCAATGCGACGGGGATTGCATATCCTCAGTGGGCGACTGTGCTGGTGGCGAGGGGGAATCACCGTGCATCAATGTTCTTTTTGACCGTAATCGGGCTGAAGCGAATCAGTTACGGCTGAATGGAGTCCTCAAGCAGTTAGAGATGACCCCAGCTGACACCCCCCGATATCGTCACCTTGAACAAGAGAAGCGCGGATTGGAGAACTATTTTGCATACATCAGAACAGCAGCCTGACGCGGCATCCAGCGCTGAACAGCGCTTTCGAGACGCCTTTGAACGGTTGACGCTTGGGGTCCCTCAGGTGCTGCCAAAAGGGACGCCCGTCAGTCAGAATAACGTTGCCAAAGAAGCTGGATGCGACCCGAGTGCTCTACGTAAAGCCAGATTCCCGTTGTTGGTTCTGTCGATTCAAGAATGGGTAGAGTCCCACAAGAACGACCTGCAACCCTCAGAAAGACAGCGTCTGCTCAAGCAAAGGGGCAAGAATCGGGTTATGCGGGAAACTATCGCCGACTTAAAGAGGCAGAGAGATATTGCTGCCGGAATGCTGGCCGACGCGGATTTGCGAATTGTCGAGCTGACCGAAAAATTGGCGGATATGCAGGTGAAGCTTGATTACCTTCAGCCAACTGCACGGGTATTGAAGCTTTCCGATTAGCCACGAGAGCTGTTGCCAGTTCGTAAGGCAACATTCGGCCAGGAGCGGACGGTCGCTCTCCTGGCTTGATACGACTGCTATTTGCCGTACTGCCGCCAGTCATGACAACATCTGCCGCCTATTCAGACTTTCCAAGTTGTCATACAGACAAGAGACTAATACTATATAACTAGTCATTTTGTCGGCTTGAATTGATGTGCAATCTTCCCCCGTGGACAGATGAGTACCTTGTTGGTAGCTATCTTATTGATGTGCAAAACCAGCGGCTGCACCGGCTCTGCCGACAACTGCTCGACTACTGCGCTCATGAATCGCACAATGAGCTTCCAACGCTCTTAAAAGAGTTTGAGGGACTTGCGCGCATGCACTTTGAGACCGAAGAGGCTCTTCTTGCCCAAAATCAGTGCCCAACTCTGGAACCTCATCGTGTTGAGCATGCATTCTATTTGGCGCAAATAGAATGCCTGAGAGACCAGAGCCCCATTCCTATGCAATCACTAAGCTCGCTGCTTGGGGCATGGATAGGTGAACACATTGGCGGCACGGATATGAACGATAAATACTACATGCAAGACCGACGCAAATGGGTAGCCCAACGCGCCAAAGATTTTGGCCCAATTGATGTCTAAGCAGAAAGCCCACGAAGTTTCGCCTTAAAACAGCAAGATTCAGTCAATCAATAAGCTATGCGGTCACCAGCAATAGCGGCATGACTTTTCGAGCCTACTCGGAGCACTATGGTATGAGGCAATGCAATTCAACTTTGTTATCAGCGCCAACAAGGCAGCAGTCGCTCTATGGCAGAAACAAGGCTTTTCGATTGCGGGAAAACTGCCCAAGCTTTCGGCACCAAAAGTTGGGCAATGTGGACTCCTACGTAATGCACCGTTTCCTGAAACCCGTCTTGGCTTTAAGCTTGCGTTAAGATTAGTTGACTATATTGGTTGGGTATTGCACCCATGCCATAGGAAACCCGATGAAAACCATATTCGCTGTAGTTCTGACTGCCATTGCGCTTGGA